>JAFAWZ010000333.1 GCA_019241495.1 Acidimicrobiales bacterium
CGACGTGGGCCTGCGCTCGTTCGATCGTGATCTGGTCGACGCATGCATCGCCTGCGCCACGCCGGTCATCGCAGTCCGCTCGGGCGGTGGACCGACCTTTTCTGCCTCGGATCTCGGGGTCAGCGCCGAGCTGGCGGGCGAGTTCCGGCCCGACGATCTGACCGAGGTGCTCGCCGTCCATTGCCGACCGGTCGGGCGCGGTGACCGGCTGCCGCCCGCACTTGACGAATCGTCGAGCCCGCGTTGGCTCGCCCCGATGTACGCAGTGTGCGGACCAGGCGGTACCGGCGCCTCCACCGTCGCGATCGCCCTGGCGCAAGGGCTCGGCCACGACGCCCGCTACGGACGGCGGGTACTTCTCGCCGACCTGGCCCGGCGGGCCGATCAGGCCATGTTCCATGACGCCATCGACCTCGGCCCCGGACTGCAGGAGTTGGTGGAGGCCCACCGCGTGCAGCGACCCGGGCCTGAAGACGTGGCGGGCATGACCTTCGACGTGCCCCGGCGCGGCTACCGGCTCCTTCTCGGTCTGCGCCAGCCGGAGCTGTGGGCCGCTTTGCGACCCCGGGCCGTCGATGCCGCCGTCACGGGCCTGCGCCGCACCTTCCAGCTGGTCGTCGCAGACGTGACCGGTGACGTGGAGGGAGAGGCCGAAGGCGGGTCTCCCGATGTCGAAGAGCGCAACCACTTGGCGCGCGCCGCCACGCGAAACGCCACTGTGACGGTAGTCGTGGGCGCGCCGGGCATGAAGGGGGTGCATTCGCTGGCCAGCCTGATCCGAGCTCTCGTCCGTGCCGGCGTGTCGGCCGACCGGCTCGTAGCCGTCATCAACCGGGGCCCCCGCCACCCCGGGGCCCGGGCCGAGGCCGCCCGGGCGCTCGCCGAGCTCCTCTCGGGAACCGGCATCGAGCTACCCCTGTCGGGGCCGGTGCACAGTCCCGAACGCAAGCTGGAGGAAACCCTGCGAGAGGGGACGGCCCTGCCCCTGGCCATGGTCGATCCGCTCGTCCGGGCGGTGGAAGCGGTGGCCGAGCGAGTCGCCGACGCCGAGCCGGCCCACGTCGCCGCGGTGCGGATCGCGCCCGGGTCGTTGGGATCGTGGTCGGCGGACGTCGAAACCGGGCCGTCCTAAAAGGTCAGCGCTCAGATCCTCGGGATGACGTGTCAATAGTGGTCAGTTGACCCACATATGTGTGGGTGAACTGACCAGTATTGACGGCGGTGTTGGACCAGCCCGATGGCGCGACCCTTGTGGATATGTCTCCCGTCGATCCGATGGCGCCGACTGAGCCGTTCGGGGTCTATGTCCACGTGCCGTTCTGCACGTCACGATGTGACTACTGCGCGTTTGCCACGTGGACGGACCGGTTCCATCTGGTGAACGACTACCTAGACGCTTGCGTCATTGATGCGGCCCGCTCTCTGGACGGCGCCCCCCTCGCCACGTCGGTCTTCTTCGGTGGGGGCACCCCGTCCCTACTCGAACCCGACCAGCTTGCCAAAGTGCTCGCCGCGGTCCGCCATGCCGACGGCGCGGAGGTGACCGTCGAGTGCAACCCGGAGACCGTCGACGCCACCAAGCTGGCCGGCTATCGAGCCGCCGGCGTCACCAGGCTGTCATTTGGAGTGCAGTCCATGGTCCCAGCCGTGCTGGCCAGCCTGGGCCGGCACCACGATCCGGCCGCAGTGGCGAGCGCCGTCGACGCGGCCGGACGGGCCGGCTTCGATGGGGAACAGTTGGGCTACAACGTCGATCTGATCTTCGGTGCGGCCGGCGAATCGCCGGCCGACTGGGAGGAGACGCTCCTGGCTGTGCTGGCTCTCGACCCGCCACCCCACCACGTGAGCGGGTACGGGCTGACGGTGGAGCCGGGCACCCCCCTTGCCCATGAGCCGGACCGCCATCCCGATCCCGACGACCAAGCCGACAAGTACCTCCTGGCCGACCAGATGCTGAGCGCGGCGGGCCTCAGCTGGTACGAGATCTCCAACTGGGCTCGACCGGGTGCCGAGTGCCGGCACAACCAGCTCTACTGGGACCAGGGCGAGTACATAGGCATCGGATGCTCGGCCCACTCCCATAGGGTCGACGCCGAGTCGGGCTCGGCCCGGCGATGGTGGAACGTGCGAACGCCCGACCGGTACAT
This sequence comes from Acidimicrobiales bacterium, assembly GCA_019241495.1. Classification (GTDB taxonomy): domain Bacteria; phylum Actinomycetota; class Acidimicrobiia; order Acidimicrobiales; family Palsa-688; genus JAFAWZ01. Next base: position 2,148 of record JAFAWZ010000333.1, read on the forward strand.
CCGGCTGGCGAAGAGTGGGCAACGCCCGAGCGCCGCAGGCGAGGACATCAACCCACAAGCGCGACTGGTCGAATCGCTCCAACTCGCTCTACGTACCCGGGCAGGCGTGCCCGAAAGCTCGCTTCCCGGGTGGGACGAAGACCCCGTATTGCCTGAGCTCGTGACACCGGCCGGGTCCGGTCGGTTGGTCCTCACAACCAACGGTCGCCTACTGGCCAACGAGGTGGCGATCCGGTTGGTTCCGGCTCCATGCGACTCGGTCGAGAACGAGGTCGAGAACCTCCGGTTGAGCTCCTAGGCAGCCGCGCTACAGGGTCGGCCCTTCGAGCGGCTTGCGGTCGCGGCCACCCGACCGGGTGATGAGCAGCCGGGCCGCGATTATCAGCAGAGCCAGCCCGAAGCCAGCGCCGGAGATGATGGCGAGGACGGGGTTCACGTGTCCGTTCGTGCCTTTGGTCGTCAAGGGAAGCGTCGAAGGCGCTACCGGGAGTTGGCCTCCGAGGGGAGCGATCGTGGTGGTCGTGGCCACTGTGTCGGGGATCGTGAGCGGCCCGGAGTCTCCCGAGTATTGATTGGCCGGGGTCAGGGTGACCGATCTGGGCGTAGTCGGCGG
>JAFAWZ010000110.1 GCA_019241495.1 Acidimicrobiales bacterium
GTCGTCGTGGTCCGGGTTGCCCCATCGCCCGAACATCATCGCCCCGAGACAGAGGGCGCTGACCTGTACACCGGTGCTGCCGAGATTCCGGTACTCCATGCCGCCAACATAACGGCCCGCGCCAAGGGAGTCGCCACGGCTGTGCCCAAGACCGCCCGGTTCCTATGCCAACCTTGGAGACGACATCAATGACCGCCCCCTCCCCCGCCGAGGCCCACCGGGCTCGGCTCCTCGTCGTTACCCGGCGGCGAGCCACCGGGCTCCTCGTCGCGGTGACCGTGGTGTTCGCCCTTTCGACCGCGTTCTTCCACCAGGCCCACTGGTTGGGCTGGGTCCAGGCCACCGCGGTGGCCTCCATGGTCGGCGGCCTGGCCGACTGGTTCGCGGTGACCGCCCTGTTCCGCCGCCCCCTCGGCCTGCCCATCCCCCACACCGCCATCGTGGTCGCGCGCAAGGACCGCTTCGCCCAGACGCTCGGGTCCTTTGTCCAGGAAAGCTTCCTCACCCCTGACGCGGTGATCGCCCGGCTGCGCGCCGCCGGCGCCGTGGATCGCGTCGGGGCGTGGTTGTCCGACGAGCGCCACGCTCGGGAGCTCGCGGCGCGGGCCGCCGAAGGCCTGGCCTCCGCCGCCGACCTCTTGCGCGACGCCGACGTGCACGAGGTCCTCGACTCGCTGGTCCGCCAGCGGCTCGACCAGGTGGCGCTGGCCCCCCTCGCCGGACGGGCCCTGGAACGGCTCACCCACGACGGCCGCCATGAACCGGTGCTCGACGCCGCCTTGGAGGCCTTCAGCCGTTACCTGCATGACAACGGGGCTGACCTTCACCGCCGCCTCGGCGCCCAATCGCCCTGGTGGCTCCCCGGCCCGGTCAGCTCCCACCTGGTACACCGCCTGGCCGACCGGACTGAAACCCTCCTCGCAGTGATGGCCCAAGATCGCGACCACCCGCTGCGCCAACAGCTCGGCGCGGCCATCGAGAAGCTGGCCATCCAGCTCCAGACCGATCAGTCGATGCGGCGGCGAGGCGAAGAGCTCAAGGCCGAGTTCCTGGCCCAGCCCACTGTCCGAGGGCTCGGTGCCGACATCTGGACAGATGTCAAAGGTGAGCTCCGCGACCAAGCGGCCACTCCGGACTCGGACCTGCGCCAGCGGCTGACCCGAGCCATAGCCCACGCGGGGCAACGGCTCGCAACCGACCCGGCCCTCTCCGGCGCGGCCGAGCGCTCCCTCGAAGCGCTCATCCGGATCTTCCTCACCAACTTCGAAAGCGAGCTGGTCGGCCTGGTGACCGGCACCATCGCACGCTGGGACGCAGCCGACACCGCCCGGCGGCTGGAGCTCCTGCTCGGCCCCGACCTCCAGTACATCCGTATCAACGGAACCGTCGTCGGTGCCCTGGCCGGCCTGGCCCTCCACGCCGCCGCTGTATGGGCCTAGGTTGGGACAGGTGGCATTCGAGCACTCCGCGGTGATCGAGCATCCACCAGACGAGGTGTTCGCCTGGCACGAGCGACCGGGCGCCATCCACCGCTTGACTCCACCGTGGTGGCCCGTGCGGGTGATGAGCGAGTCCTCCTCCCTGAGGGACGGCACGGCCGTGCTGAGGCTGCCGGGCGGCCTGCGCTGGGCGGCGACCCACAGGCCGGAGGGCTACGAGGACGGCCGCCGCTTCACCGACGTGCTCACCACGCCGGGCCTGCGAGAGGCCCTCGGGTGGCGCCACATACACGACTTCATGCCCGAGCCCGAGGGGCGGACCAAGGTCATGGACCGGGTCGATACCCGCCTGCCCGGCCGGTTCTTGGAGCAGATGTTCGCCTACCGGACCCGCCAGCTGGCAGGCGACCTGCGCTCGCACCGGCGCCTGGCGTCCGGATCGCTGACCGTGGCCGTAACCGGGTCGAGCGGCCTGGTCGGCACCGCGCTGGGCGCCTTCTTGTCGAGTGGCCATCACCGGGTCGTCCGCCTGGTGCGCGGCGAGGCGACCGGCGGAGGCGAGCGGAGATGGGATCCCCTCGACCCGGCCCCCGATCTACTCGAAGGGATCGATGCCGTCGTCCACCTCGCCGGGGCCCCGATATTCGGGCGGTTCACGGCGGCCCACAAGGAGCGGGTCCGGACCAGCCGGGTGGGCCCCACCCGCCGCCTGGCCGAGGCGGCAGCCCGAGCCGGCGTGCCTGTGGTGGTCACCGCTTCGGCCATCGGCGTCTACGGGCCGGATCGGGGCGACGAGGTGCTGACCGAACGGAGCGAGAGGGGCGAAGGGTTTCTCGCCGACCTCGTGGCCGACTGGGAGGAAGCGACCGAGCCGGCCCGCCGGGCCGGCGTTCGGGTGGTGACGGTGAGAACGGGCCTGGTCCAGGACCCGAGGGGCGGGATGCTCAGGCTGCTGCGGCCCATCTTCGCGGCCGGGCTGGGCGGACCACTGGGCGGCGGCCGGCCGTGGATGTCGTGGGTCGGCCTCGACGACCTCCTCGACGTGTACCTGCGGGCGGTGGTCGACCCGGCGCTATCGGGCCCGATCAACGCGGTGGCCCCCGAGCCGGTACGCAACTCCGAGTACACCCGGCTGCTGGCGACGGTCCTACGCCGCCCCGCCCCGCTCCCCGTGCCGGGGTTCGCCCCGCAGCTACTGCTGGGCCGCGAAGGGGCGACAGAGTTCGCCTCCGCCAACCAGCGGGTCGCACCGGCCAAGCTGCAGGACATGGCCCACAAGTTCCGCCACCCCCGCCTGGAGGGGGCCTTGCGCCACGTGCTGGGCCGGTGTTGAGGCTTCAGACCCCGGCGCTGCTCGTCGATGGGCCGGCCCTGGAATCCAACCTGGCCGCCATGGCCGCGGCGCGGCCCGGGCCCCGGCTCCGGCCCCACGTCAAGGCGCACAAATGCACAGACCTGGCCCGGCTCCAGGACCGGGCCGGCCATCACAACTTCACCTGCGCCACCCTGCTCGAGATGGAGCGCATGGCCGGCGCCGGCCTGGGCGCCGACCTCCTCCTCGCCAACGAGGTGGTGGACGCCAGCCGGCTCACCCCGTTGATCGCGGCGGGGGCCAGGGTCACCGTCGCGGTTGACTCGATGGCGACGATCGAGGCGGCCGCCGCGGCTGGGGTTACCGAGGTGCTCATCGACGTCGACGTGGGCCTGCCGCGCTGTGGATGCGCCCCGGCCGACGCCGGCCCGCTGGCCGATGCGGCCCGGGCCCGGGGCCTGTGGGTGAGAGGCGTCATGGGATACGAGGGCCACGCCGTCGGGGTGGAAGACCGCGAGGACCGCACCCGCCAGGTCGACGAGTCCATGGTCACGCTTCGGGAAGCCCACGGGGAGGTAGGCGGCGAGGTCATCTCCGCCGGCGGGACGGGTAGCTACGACATCAACCGGGTGGCCACCGAGATCCAGGCCGGCTCGTACGCCTTGATGGACACCGCCTACGACCGGCTGGACCTGCCCTTCGCCCCCGCCCTTACCGTCCTGGCCACCGTCATCTCGGTCAGCCGGGCCGGCTGGGCGGTGGCCGACTGCGGGCTCAAGGCTCTCGGCATGGATCACGGGAACCCGAGCCTGGCCGGAGGGGGCCTGGTCTGGTTCTGCTCCGACGAACATATGACATTCTCCATGCCAGAAGGTGAGCCTGTGCCGGTGGTCGGCCAGCAGATCGAGGTCATCCCAGCACATGTCGACCCCACCGTCGCCTACCACGAGGTCCTCCACGTCGTCGACGGGGCCCACCAGGAGGTCCTCGACGTGTGGCCGATCGACATGCGGGGCTGGTAGGCCCTACGCCTGGTCCACCGCGGCGACCAGCTGGCGGATCAGCTCGCGAGCGTCGTATTTGCGTTCGAAGGGACCCCAGTACATCGAGGTGCTGGCCCCCTGGCGGTAGCCGACAGCGTCAGTGAGGATGCGGCGGAAGTGGGGCGGGACCAGCTGGGTGGCGGTGTGGCCCGCCTCCGACTTGGACAGAGTCCTACCGGTGACCGCCCCTTGGGCCAGGCGGGCTGCTTCCAAGACGAGCGGGGCCACCTCGCGCCGCATGATCATCAGGCCGCTGGCCCGCGCCGCCAGATCTACCAGGGCACGCCTGCACCAACCCCGAAACGCGCCCTCGTCGTAGGCCACGACCGGCCAGTCGGGCCCGGACAACGCCACCGCGTCGGCGCGCAGCAGCTCACGGGTGAGGGGGGTGTCGAGCGTCGATGCCGCCCTGGGGCCGGGATCGACCGGCCCGTCGGCCACCACCTCCCACGTCGTGTACCAGATGCCGGGAGGCCGGTGGGCCCGGTCCAGGATCCGCTCGACGCGCGGCAACTGCGCAACCCGGTCACCTCCGAGGGGGCGACTGGTGACCACTACCAGGTCGACGTTGCTCTGGCGGGCGCTGAAGTCGGCCAGCGCAGGCGAGCCGACGAGGTAGACCGCCTCGACCTCCCCCGGCACGACCTGCGCCAGATCGCGCATGTAGTCCTCGACCGGCGAGGCCAGGGCGGTCGGCATCATGAGGAAAGTCTGGCCAATCGGGATGGCAAGCTGACGTGATGAGCGAGACCCGTTACGCGGTCGTGGGGGCCGGGATCATCGGCCTGGCCACCGCTCGTGAGCTGGCCCGGCGCCGCCCCGGCGCGCCCATCACCGTGGTGGACAAGGAAACGTCGGTCGCGAGCCACCAGACCGGCCATAACAGCGGGGTCGTGCACGCCGGGATCTACTACCCCCCCGGCTCGCTCAAGGCTCGGCTGTGCGCCCAGGGCCGGTCGCTGCTGCGCGAGCTGTGCGAAGAGCGGAAGGTCCCCTACGAGGAGTGCGGCAAGGTGGTCGTAGCCCGGGACGAGGCCGAGGTGCCGGCCCTGCGCGCCATCGAGGCCCGGGCCCGCCAGAACGCCGTACCCGGCCTGCGTTGGGTGGGCGCCGGGGAGCTGGCCGAGATCGAGCCGCACGCCTCGGGGGTAGCGGCGCTGCACTCGCCGCAGACGGCCATCGTCGACTTCCGCAAGGTGGCCGAGGCCATGGTCGAACCGGGCTGCGGGTTCACCGTGAGGCTGGGCTTCGAGGTGAGGTCCATCCGATCCAGCGGCGACACCGTCGTGCTGTCGGGGCCACCCGGCGAGGAACCCGTGGTGGCCGACCAGGTCGTGATCTGCGCTGGGCTCCAGTCCGACCGGGTGGCCCGCCTCGTCGGCGATCACGCGAGCCGGGGCCCGATGATCATCCCGTTCCGGGGGGAGTACTGGCGACTCGTTCCCGGGCGATCCAGGCTGGTGCGGGGCCTCGTCTACCCGGTGCCCGATCCCCGCTACCCCTTCTTGGGAGTGCACTTCACCCGGCGCGTAGGCGGCCACGTCGATCTCGGGCCCAATGCCGTGCTGGCCCTGGCCCGCGAGGGATATCGCCGGCGGGACGTCGATGCCGGCGACCTGGCCGAAGCGCTGCGGTCGCGAGCGTTCTGGCGCATGGCCCGGGCGAACTGGCGGGCGGGGTGGCATGAGATGGCTGGATCTTTGTCCAAGAAAACCTTCGTCGCCCGGGCTGCGACCCTCGTGCCCGACCTGCGCGTCGAAGACGTGGTCCGGGCCCCGGCCGGGGTGCGGGCCCAGGCGGTGGACCCCGACGGCTCTTTGGTCGACGACTTCCGCATCACCCGCTCCGGCCCCGTTCTCTCAGTGGTGAACGCCCCATCGCCGGGGGCCACGTCGTCGCTGGCCATCGCCGAGCACATCTGCGACCAGCTCTAGAACATACGTTCGAGTCGCGGGTACCATGGCCGGGTGCAGGGCAGCCTGTTCGCATCCGGACCGCTCGAGATCCGCGCCGACGCCCCCTTCGAGCGGACCGAGCTCGGTGAAGGGGCTTGGGTGGACGTGGCACGCGGTTGGCTCGGCGGGGCGGACGACGTGGCCGACCGGCTCATGCGGGACGTCGGGTGGCGCCACCACCGGCGCTGGATGTACGAGCGCATGGTGGACGAGCCCCGGCTCAGCCGCTGGTACCGGGCCGATGACACCCTGCCCGACGAGGCCCTGATCCGGTTCCGGGCCGCGGTCGGCTCCCACTATGGGATCCGCTTCGGCGCGGTCGGGCTGAACTACTACCGCGACGGGCACGACAGCGTCGCCTTCCACGCCGACCGGGAGCTGCGCCACGTGCACGACACGCTGGTGGCCATTCTCACCGTGGGCGCGGCCCGCCCGTTCCTCATCCGCCCGGCCGGCGGCGGCGCCTCGATCGACCTGCGCCCGGCTTCGGGGGACCTGCTCGTCATGGGGGGCACCTGCCAGGAGGCCTGGGAGCACGGCGTGCCCAAGGTGACCCGGGGGGCCGGACCGCGGATCAGCGCGTCGGTGCGATGGGCGCGCCGGGGAGGCTACGAACGCGAGTGGGCCCCGCCCGACCGGCACGTGGCGGACCTCGAAGGCCGAGGCTACGGGCCGCCCGAAGCCAACTGGTTGGCCCACTGCACGTAGGTCTGGGCCTGGTTGACGTCCTTCTGGTAGGTGGCCAGGTCCCCGTTGTGCAGGGCGGCGTCGGCCGCCGCGAACTGGGCGTTGGCCTGGCCCAGCAGAGACGACACGGTGGAGCCGGCCGGTGGTCCCGACGCAGGTGGGGGCGACGCCGGCACGGTGGTCGTCGTGGGCGGCGCAGTGGTCGTGGGGCTGCTCGAGGTGCCGCCCGATCCGCCCGGTGTGGCGGCTCCGGTCGGCGATATCAGCGATGGGCTGGTGGCGGCGGCCGTGTTGCAGTAGCTCTCGAAGGGCTTCGAGCCGTCGGGGTTCTCGACCTGGCACAAGGCGTTGTCGAGGGAGGCGTTCTGGCTGTGGAAGGCCTGCCCGTTGTAGACCACCACGACATCTTTGAGGGTGGGGATGCGGTTGGTGACCGACTCAAGGTAGATGGGCTGGATGTAGAGCAGCGTCTGGTTGATGGGGATGATCGCCACTTCACCGAGCTCCACCTGCGAGCCCTCCCGGTTGTAGAGGGTCAGCTCGGCCGATATCTGGGTGTTGGACTTGATGGCGTTGGAGATCAGCCCCGGGCCTTCGACGGTGATGCCGGCGGGCATCTGGTAGAGCTTCAGCTGGCCGTAGGTAACCGGATCCGACGAAGCTGTCATGAAGCCTGTCAGATTCTGGCTGGACCCGGTCAAAGAGTTCGGCACGAACGGGGCGATGAGCAAGAAGTTCACCGACGGCTGAGACTGGCCGGGCAGCGACGCCAAGATGTACTGGGGCTGCAGCCGGGGGACGCTCGGCGCGATGGTCGTGTTGGTGTTGGCACCTCCGGTGACGGCCGCACCGGTGGGGCTGGTGTTGCTGAGCGGACCGCTGCCCGGGTCGGGCGAGACGGCCCACGCTTGGGCCTGGCTGTAGAAGTCGTTGGCCTGGGTGAGGTGGTACCGGCCGAACATGTTGGTCTGCACCTGGAAGATGTTCTCCGGATAGCGGAAGTGGGCCGTAATGCCGGGGATCAGCTTGTCGGCTTTGGTCCCATCCACGAACAGGTCGGGGAAGGCCCGCTCGTACACCTTCAGGATCGGATCATTGGGGTCCATGGCGAAGAAGCGCATGGACCCGTCGTAGGCACTGACTACTACCTTGACCGAGTTGCGCACGTAGTTGAACGTCGTGTTGAGGCCGCTTCCCTGCGGGAGGCTGTCGAGCACGGCGTTCTGCGAGTACGGATAGTTGTCAGTAGTCGTGTAGGCATCCAGGACCCAGTAGACCTGCCCGTTGAGTATCACCGCGTAGGGGTCGGAATCGAACTTGAGGAAGGGGGCCGCCTTCTTGGCCCTGGCCGTGACGTTTCGGATGTACATCACCCGCGACGAGGGCGTGATCTGGCCGGAGAGGATGAAGTTGGGATCACCGAATCGCAATGCGAACGCCGTCCGGCGCAGCAGGCCCCCAGCCGTCACACCGCCCTTGCCGGTGTACTTGGTCGTCACCTCCTGCTGGGTCCTTGAGTCCTCGTAGTCGAGCTCGGGGGTCTTCGAGTCGGCGATCACGTAGCCGCTCGTCGCCGAGCCTTCCCCGTAGTAGACCTGCGACCCGTTGGGCGAGAGCTGAGCCGGGGGCGACCCGACCGGCGGAAGTCCGGAGAGGACGAAGTTCGGGGTCCCGTCTGGGTTCACCCCGTTCTGGCTGCTCGGCGTCACCACCGCCCCGTATCCGTGGGTGTACTGGAGGTGCTGGTTCACGAACCCCGACGGCACCGAGTTCGAGTTGTTCAGCTCGCGGACCGAGGCGACGGTCGCCGTCTCTTGGGTGGCACCCCCGACGTCCAGGTCGTAGCGATCGAGGTTCAGGTTGTTGAACGAGTAGTAGCCCCGCAGGGCCTGGTACTTGTTGAACGTGTTGATGAGGTTCACGGCCGGGTCGAGGAGCCGGACGTTGGCGATGGTCTGCTGGTTGACCGTTTGCTGGGGGTTGGTGCCGGTCACGTCACTGCCGTTCACCGTCGGGCTGTAGCTGTAGTTGCCCACCGTCTGGACCTTGTCGATCCCGTAGGCCGCCCGGGTCGCGTCGATGTTGCGCTGGATGTAGGGACGTTCCCGGGTCAGCTCCGAAGGGCTCACTCGCAGCGCCTGGTAGAGCGCCGGGTAGGCCGCGCCCACCAGGATGCTCACGAGGAACCACAGACCAACGCCGACTGCAGGCAGGATCCATCCCCGCTGGCGGATGTTGGCGATGAAGAGGGCGGCCGAGATGAGGGCGATGAAGATGAGCAGGACCTTGGCCGGCGAGTCGGCGTGCACGTTGGTGGCCGTGGCCCCGTTCACTACGTGGGACCGGGACAGGTCCAGGGCCAGACGGTCGTAGTAGTAGGCGACGGCCTTTATCAGCGCCAGCATGGCCAGGAGCACCGACAGATGGGCCTTGACCGATGGCGACACCCAGCGCCGGGCGACCTGCGGGGTGATCCCCCCGTTCAGGTAGTGCAGGACGGCGGTGACGATCAGCACGACGATGACCGCCTCGAAGCCCCAGTTGATCAAGAAGCGGATGAACGGCAGCTC
>JAFAWZ010000059.1 GCA_019241495.1 Acidimicrobiales bacterium
GCCGTGGCGGGCCAGGCGGGTCGGCAGCACGCAGTCGAACATGTCTACGCCGCGCAGCACGGCTTCGAGGATGGAGACCGGGTCCCCCACCCCCATCAGGTAGCGGGGCTGGTCGACCGGTAGCTCGGCGATGGCCGCTTCGAGCGCGGGCAGGGTGGCTTCCAGGGGCTCGCCGACCGACAGGCCGCCGATGGCGTAGCCGTCGAAGTCGAGGGCCACGGTGCGTGCCGCGTACTCGGCCCGCAGGGCAGGAGACACGCCCCCTTGCACGATGCCGAACAGGCTCTGGTCGGGCCGTTGGTGCAGCGCCCGAGCCCGGCCGGCCCACGCCAGCGTCCGGGCCGCCGCGCTGCGCACCTCCTCCTCGGAGGCGGGCAGGCCGCAACAGACGTCCAGGGCCATCTGGATGTCGGCTCCGATCAGCTCCTGCAGTTGCACGGCCCGCTCGGGCGTGAGGCGGTGGCGGGACCCGTCGTAGATCGAACGAAACGTCACGCCTTCGCTGTCCACCTCGGGGGCGAGGGAGAAGACCTGGAACCCGCCGGAGTCGGTCAGCATGTGGCCATCCCAGCCGGTGAAGCGGTGCAGGCCCCCCAGGGCTGCGATGGTCTCGGCCCCGGGACGCAGCATGAGATGGTACGTGTTGCCCAGCACGACCTCAGGGCCGATCTGCTCGAGGTCGGCGGCGTCGAGCAGCTTGACCGCTCCCCTGGTTCCGACGGGCATGAAGCACGGAGTGCGGAACGTTCCGCGCGCCGTCGTCACCAATCCGGCCCGGGCCGCCCCGTCGGCGGCTTCGAGATGGAACGCAGCCCGGTTCATGCCCGGCCCACGACCATGGCGTCGCCGAAGGACAAGAACCGGTAGCCCTCGGCCAGGGCCGCCGCGTAGATGTCCCGCCAGCGCGGCCCGGTGAACGCCTCGAGGAGCAGCAGCAGGGTGGATCGGGGCAGGTGGAAGTTCGTCAGCAGGACATCCACCACGGAAAAAGAGAACCCCGGGCGGATGAACAGCTCGCTCTCGCCCTCCAGGCTGCTCGTGGAAGCGGCCGTCTCCAGAGCGCGCACCGTTGTCGTACCGATGGCGACGACCCGCCGGGCGGATCGGCATGCCGCCCAGGTGGACTCGGGCACGCGGTAGCGCTCCCGGTGGATGACGTGGTTCTCGACCCGGTCGGACTTGACGGGCCGGAACGTCGCCAAGCCAACGGCCAGGTCGACCGAGCAGACGGCCGCGCCGCGCGCCTTCACCTGCTCCAACAGGTCAGCCGTGAGGTGCAGCCCGGCGGTGGGCGCGGCGACCGAGCCGGGTTGGTCGGCGTAGACAGTCTGGTAGCGGTCGGGGTCGGACAGCTCGCGGTGGATGTACGGCGGCAGGGCCATCTTCCCGGCCCGCTGGAGGACCGGTCCGATCGGCTGGTGGAAGCGGATCCGGCGCTGGCCGCCATCCAGCCGGGCCCCGATCTCCAGCACCGGTTCGTCGCCTCGCCCGGCCCAGCCGGGCAGGCCCAACACGGTGCCGGGAGGCAGGCGCCGGCCGGGCCGGACGAGGGCCGTCCATCCGGCCGGGTCTGCGTGTTCTGTCTGCTCTGTCCCCGGATCAGGCTGGAGATCCGGTTCGAGGAGGAGCACTTCGGCCGCCCCGCCCGATCGCTTCTCGAGGGCGAGCCGGGCCGGGATGACCCGGGAGTCGTTGACGACCACGGCGTCCCCGGGGCCGATCAGCTCGGGAAGGTCCCACACCCGCCGGTGGACCAGTGCCCCCGACGGGTCCAGCGCGTCGAGCAGGCGGGCGGAGTGGCGCGGCTCGACCGGCGTCTGGGCTATGGCCGCTTCGGGCAGGTCGTAGTCCGGGACCTCCACGGTCCCGACGGTCTAGTCGATCTGGTCAGAACAGGGGATCAGGCTCCGGCGGCCGGTCCAACACTGGCGCGCTCAGCCCGAGGTGGTCCCAGGCCTGCTGGGTAGCGACGCGTCCCCGCGGGGTGCGCATCAACAGCCCGAGCTGCAACAGGAAGGGCTCGTAGACGTCTTCGACCGTGTCGGTCTCCTCCCCCACGCTCACCGCCAGGGTGGAAAGCCCGACCGGGCCACCGCCGAAGCGGGCGCATACCGCGTCGAGGATGGCGCGGTCCACCTTGTCGAGCCCGAGGTCGTCCACTCCGAACAACTCCAGGCCCCGCCGGGCCACACCCAGGTCCACGGTTCCGTCCCCGCGCACCTCGGCGAAGTCCCGGACCCGCTTCAGGAGCCGGTTGGCGATGCGGGGCGTGCCCCGGGACCGGCGGGCGATCTCGGCCGCCCCGTCGCGGTCGATGGCGACGTCGAGGATGCGAGCCGAACGCCCGATTATGTCCTCCAGGTCGGCCGGGTCGTAGTAGTCCAGCCGGGCCACGAAGCCGAACCGGTCGCGAAGCGGCCCGGTGATCAGCCCGGTCCGGGTGGTAGCGCCGACCAACGTGAAGCGGGGCAGGTCCAGGCGGATGGTGCGGGCGCTCGGCCCTTTGCCGAGCACGATGTCGAACTGGAAGTCCTCCATGGCCGGGTAGAGGATCTCTTCCACTGCCCGCCCGAGCCGGTGGATCTCGTCGACGAACAAGACGTCGCCTTCCACCAGGTTGGTGAGCACGGCGGCGAGGTCCCCGGCTCGCACCAGGGCCGGTCCCGACGTGACGCGCAGGCCGGCGCCGACCTCGTTGGCCACTATCCCGGCCAGGCTGGTCTTGCCCAGGCCGGGCGGGCCGGCGAAGAGCAGATGATCGACCGGTTGGTCCCGCCGGCGGGCCGCTTCGAGCATGATCTCCAAGTGCTCTTTGAGCTGGGCCTGGCCCACGAACTCGGCCAGCCGGCGGGGCCGTAGGTGGACCTCTTCAGCTGACTCAACCGGGTCGGCCGTCGGGGCCACCGGCCGCCCCATTCCCTCCTCGCGCACTTGCTACCGGGCCGCCGCCAGCTCGCGCAGGGCCAGGCGGACCTGGTCCTCGACCGAGCCGTCGGAGGGTAGGACGGCGAGCGCGTGGCGGATCTCGTCGGCTGCGTAGCCGAGCGACGCCAGGGCGGTGCGCACGTCGGCTCGCACATCGGCTGTCGCCGCCGGGTCTCCTCCCTCCACCAGCTTGATGACCGGCTCGTCGAGGTCGATGTCGAGGCGGGATTTGAGCTCGACCACCAGCCGGGCGGCGGTCTTCGGGCCGATGCCCGGTACCAGGGTGAGCGCACCGGTGTCGTCGGCTTGAACGGCGCGGTGCAAAGCGGCCGGCGAGTGCGCCGACAACAGGGCCAGCGCGACCGACGGCCCCACCCCGTGGGCGCCGATGAGCGCCTCGAAGCAGGCCCGCTCGTCGCGGGTGGCAAATCCGTACAACACGATGGCGTCTTCTCGCACATGGGTGTGGATGTGCAAGAAGACCGAGGCGCCGAGAGCGTCCAGAGGTCCGCCTCTCGGCCGGCCATTTGGTGGGCTGGTCGGCGCCACGACCCGGTAGCCGACCCCGCCCACCTCCACCAGCAGCTCCGACCCGCCCCCGGGGCGGAGGCGCCGGTCAAGCAGGGTGCCGCGCAGCGAGCCGATCAACGTAGGAACCCCCTCGCTGCCCCGGTCACCGGGCCGCCCCGGCGGCGGAGCGCAGCCCGGCTCCCGACAGATGGGTGATGGCCAGCGCCAGGGCGTCGGCCCGGTCCGCCGGACGAGGCGCCTCGCTCAGACCGAGCAGGACCTTCACCATGGCTTGGACCTGCTCCTTGGAGGCCGAGCCGTAGCCGGCCACGGCCATCTTGACCTCGTTCGGGCTGTACTGCACCACCGGGTAACCCCGCCGGGCCGCGGCGGCCAGGGCCAGGCCGCTGGCCTGGCCGACCGACATGGCGGTGCGGGCGTTCACCTGGAACAGGACCCGCTCCACGACGACGACATCGGGATGGAGGTCGTCGAGCAGATCCTCCAGATCGGCCCACAAGCGGGCCAGGCGCTCACTTATGGGCAGCTCCGGGGGCGTGACCAGGTGACCGAAGGCCACCGGGGTCAGGCCACCGCCTTGTCCGGAGACGGCCCCGTAGCCGCAGCGGGACAGCCCGGGGTCGATCCCGAGGGCAAACACGTGTTCGATACTAGCAGCGGTAACGGAGGGGTTGGTGGATAGCCGCCCCGGCCTCGGCCGTACCGGTTTTCTGTGGGCGCTGGTTGCCGTTTCGTGACGACCAGCGACTGCAGAACGCGGTCGGGACCAAAAAACTGCCAGTGAAACGACATGAAAGGCGTTATGCCTCGACCATCTCCAAGACTGAGTCGGGTATGTCGAAGTTGGCGTAGACGTTTTGCACGTCGTCGTGGTCCTCCAGGAGGTCCACGAGGTGCAGGACCTTCTTGGCGCCCGCCTCGTTGTCCAAGGCGACAGTGGTGGTCGCCAGCATGGTGGCCTCCGCCGAGTCGACTGGAAAGCCCGCCTCATCGACGGCGGCTCGGACGGTGGCCACCTCGCTCGGAGGCGTGGTGACCTGCCAGTGGTCGCCGGCGTCGGTGATGTCCTCTGCGCCCGCGTCGAGGGCCACGAGCATCAGGTCGTCCTCGGCGATCGGACCGGAGCCCGGTCCCGTCTTGGCCACCAGGATGACGCCCTTGCGCTCGAACTGCCAGGACACCGCGCCCGGCTCGGCCATGGACCCCCCGTTCTTGGAGAAGGTGGACCGGATGTCGGCACCGGTGCGGTTCCGGTTGTCGGTCAGGCATTCGACGATCACGGCCACCCCGCTCGGGGCGTAGCCCTCGTATGACACCTGCTCGTAGCGGACGCCCTCCAGCTCGCCGGTTCCCCGCTTGATGGCCCGCTCGATCGTGTCGAGGGGCACCGAGGCCTCCCGCGCCTTCTGGAACATGGTCCGAAGCGTCGGGTTGGAGTCGGGATCACCCCCGCCTTCGCGCGCCGCTACCTCCACCTGGCGGATCAGCTTGGCGAAGAGCTTCCCCCGAGCCTTGTCGGCCGCACCCTTCTTGTGCTTGATGGTCGCCCACTTGCTGTGGCCGGACATACCTGCTGCCTCCTATCGTTCGGCTCGTTGGGCGCCGGTTGCGCCGGTGCATGACTGGATCGGTGAGCCCGCCCCCCGGAGGAAGAGCTCGTGGAGTCTCGGGTCCGCCGACAACTCCGGATGGAAGGCGGCTACGAGAACCGGCCCTCTCCGGCACAGCACCGGCTGGGGGCGACCGTCGGGGTCGTCACGGCCCGGAAGCGACGCGAGCACCTCGACGTCGGGCCCGACCCGCTCCACCACCGGGGCCCGGATGAACACGGCGTGGAAGGGCTCCTCCAACCCGTCGACCTCGAGGTCGGTCTCGAACGAGTCGACCTGGCGGCCGAAGGCGTTGCGCCGCACCGCGATGTCGATGGCCCTCAGCGTGCGCTGGTCGGGCCGGCCGTCCAAGACCTCGCTGGCGAGGAGGATCATTCCGGCACAGGTGCCGAACGCCGGCATCCCGCCGCGCAGCCGGTCGGTGAGCGGAGCGAGCAGATCCGAGGTTTGCACCAGCACCGACATGGTGGTGGACTCCCCGCCCGGAAGCACGAGCATGCCCACCGATTCGAGATCAGCCGGGGTGCGAACCTCGATCGGCTCCACCCCGAGGCCCGAGAGCACCTGGGCGTGCTCGCGTACCGCGCCCTGAAGGGCGAGAATGCCGACTTTCGATCCGTAGCTCTCGTGCACCTGGCGGGATCTTTCCCATCAGCTGATCATGGTACCGGCCCGCCTCACCCCACGTCGGGCCCACCGGACTACCGGTGTCAGTCTGTGTGTTCGTTACCAGCCTCGCTCCGACAGCCGGGTCTCGACCGTCGAAACCTCCTCGCCCCGCATGGCCTCACCGAGGCCCCGGCTCACCTTGGCCACCATCTGGGCGTCCTTGTAGTGGGTGGTCGCTTCCACGATGGCCCGGGCGAAGCGAGGCGGGTCCGAGCTTTTGAAGATGCCGCTGCCGACGAAGCACGCCTCGGCGCCGAGCTGCATGACCAGCGCGGCGTCAGCAGGTGTGGCGATCCCGCCCGCGCAGAACAACGGGACGGGCATCTTGCCCGTCTCGGCCAGCTCCTGGACCAGGCCGACGGGAGCTTGCAGCTCCTTGGCCCACTGGTAGATCTCCGCCGAGTCGGCCTGGGTGATCTTACGGATGTCGCCGAGGATCGAACGCAGGTGGCGAACCGCCTCTTTGATGTCGCCGGTGCCCGCCTCCCCCTTCGACCTGATCATGGCGGCGCCCTCCGAGACCCGGCGCAGCGCCTCCCCGAGGTTCGTGGCCCCGCAGACGAAGGGCACGGTGAAGGCCCACTTGTCGATGTGATGGGCCTCGTCGGCCGGGGTGAGCACCTCGCTCTCGTCCACGTAGTCGACGCCGAGGGCCTCGAGAACCTGGGCCTCTGCGAAGTGGCCGATACGGGCCTTGGCCATCACGGGAATGGTGACGACCGCCTTGATGCCCTCGATGAGCGCCGGGTCGCTCATGCGAGCCACACCGCCTTCGCGCCGGATGTCAGCCGGGACCCGCTCGAGAGCCATCACCGCCACCGCCCCGGCGTCCTCGGCAACCTTGGCTTGGTCGGGTGTGACGACGTCCATGATGACGCCACCGCGCAACATCTCGGCCAGTCCCCGCTTTACGAGGTCGGTGCCGGTGCGGCGGGAAGGTTCGGGGGAGGCCATGGCGCCCAGTTTACGGGCCGGGCCGCCATGCGGAACGGCCAAAAAGACCTCGTCACAGCTCGCGCAGTGCTTCGACCCGTTCGCGAAGCGCCAGCCGCCCTCGGCCCGAAGAGCCTGAAGAGCCGGAAGACGACGGTTGCGGATCGACCATCCACAGGTGGGACATGTAGGTGGGCTGGCCGACCACTTCCGCCCCCTGGCTCTCGATCTTCTCGAGCGCCGAAGCCAACGCGGGCGGATAGCGCGTGAGCGAGATGGCGCCCTGGTCGGCCCCAGCGTCGGCGTCGGCGGCCAGCGCCAAGGGGCGACCGATCCCGTAGGCGGCGGCCAGGACGGTGCCGGGAAGGGTCTCGCCGTGGCGAATCAGGTACAGCTGCTCGGCCAGGACGGCCTCGAGCTCAATCCGGTCGAGCTGTTCCAAAAGGCCCGATGTGACGGCCAGGACGGCCTTGGACGGGTTGGTGCCGGCGGCGAGGGCGTTGAGCCCGGAGCTCTCCACGACCCGCAGGTGAGGCTGCCGCACCCCGGCACCGGTGCTCAGCCCCTCGACCAGGTTGCACAGCCTGGCATCCCGCTTGGGATCGGCCGGCGACCCGCCGATGCGCGCCGCCACCCGCCGATCGGCGGTCAGGCGTAGACCGCCAGCCAGCCCGGCCCCGATGACGACGAGCGCAATGACCGCCGCCAGCCAGCCCGCCGCGAACAACACGACGAGGGCCGCGATCACCGCCGGGATCAGGCTGGAGGCGACGGTCATCCGAGCCGCCCGCTGTTTCGGGGTCACAACCGAGCGATGGTAGGCGGGCGGCAGATCAAGCGCCCAATGCCCGCTCGTACATCTCCATGTAGCGCCCGGCCAGGCTGTTCATGGAGAAGCTCCGAGCGCGCTCCAGGCCGTTCGCCACCATCTCGGTCGTCTCCGGCCCGTGCTCGAGGGCCGCCTGCAAGGCCTTGGCCAGCGCCTCGCTATCTCCCGGAGGGGTGAGGCGGGCGTCGACCCCCGCGGTCACCACGTTCCGGTAGCCGCGCAGGTCCGACGCCACCACGGGCGTGCCGGCAGCCAGCCCCTCGAGCAGCACGACTCCGAAGCTCTCGCCGTGCAGCGAGGGGGCGCAGAGCACATCGCATCCCCGGACTCGGCTCATCTTCTCCGATTCCTCGATCCGGCCGAGCCATTCGAAGCGCGGATCAGCGCCGGTCAGCTCTCTCAGGCGCTCGGTCTCCGGGCCGTGCGAGGCGATCCACAGCCGGACGTCCCGGCCGAGAAGGTTCATGGCCTCTATCAGCACGGCCAGGCCCTTGCGAGGCTCGTGGCGCCCGAGGAACATGATGGTCGGGCCCGAGGTGGGCCACGCCGGGGCCTGCTGGTACTCCTCGAGCTCGATGCCGTTCCACACCAGCTCGTAGGAGCCACCGAGCTGGGCCATGGCCGTGGCTCGAGCCTCCTCGGACACAGCCGCTCTGATCGTCAGGTGCTTCACCCCCCACAGCGACAGGGGTCGGAACGCCCTGATCCAATTGCTCTCCCCCGAGCGATGGAAGGTGCCCACGAGCGGGCTGCCCCCTAGAACCAGGGCGGTCAAGGTCGGGCCCGGAGCGAACGGTTCGTGAAGGTGGACCACGTCGAAGTCCTCGTCCCGAAGGGCGCGAATGGTGCGCAGAGCAGCCGACGGATCGGGAGCGATGGCCGCCAGTGAGCCGTTGGAAGCGGTCGGGATCGAGTTGCCGAGGGGGGTGACCGAAGGGTCAGGGGGTGGCCCGTCGCACGGCCCCAAGATGCGGGCCTGGATCCCCCGGGCCCGAAGGGCCCGTCCGAGGCCGAGCACCTGGCCCTGGACACCGCCGGGGAGGGTGAGGCTGTATGGGCAGATGATCCCGACCCGCACCAACCAAGGCTACTTCGGCTGGGGTCGCCGGAGCCGGTTCTAACTAGTGGGTCGGCGGTTCCTCGGCCCGAGCGAGGCCATAAGGGCATTCACATGCACTGACATTCATTTGTGGTCACTTGACCTACACATTTGCGGGTCAAGTGACCACAAAAGAATTGAAATAGCTTCGGTGGGCCGAGGAGGAGCGCCGCATCGGCCGCCTAGGTGACGTCCTCAGGAAAGGCCTGCCCCAGCTCGACCAGCTCGAGGATGCGTCGGACCCGGGGGCTGGGGGTGCGCAGGACCATGCGGCAGCCCGCTCGGCTAGCCTCGTGCTGACCAGCGATCAAGGCTCCCACGCCGGCTGCGTCGATGAACTCCACGGCTCCCAGGTCGACCACCACCCGCCCCGTGGCGCGGCCTATGGCCTGCGTTACTACGCCGCGCAGCCGCTCCGCGCTCGCCGCGTCGAGCTCTCCCGATACGACCACGACAGGGTCGGCGCCCTCCTCCACAAGACGCGCTGCGAAGTCGGCAAGCTCGTTCACCCTCGGCTCCCTCCTCGGAGGGCACTGATCCTCGGCTTACACCTAGTGAACGAGCCCGGTCAATAGTCCGCTCGGGTCGTGGTCGCTGGGCCAGTTGGGTTGCATCATGTGCCACTGAGTGGGGGCCCGTCGGATCAGGTCCTCGAAGCCGCCGGCCAACAGCCGAGTGAGATGGCCGACGTCGCCGCGCAGGCTGCGCTCGGTCGATCGCTGCGTGTCCAGCGGTGGTAGGAGGAACCCCACGTGACCGTCGGTCCGGGGCTCGAAGTAGACGGCTGTGGGCACGAGGTGAGCCCCGGTGCGCAGTGCCAGGGTGGCCGGCCCGGCGGGGAGGCGGGTCTTCTCTCCGAAGAACGCCACCTCCACCGATGATGTGTCGCCGATGAGCCGATCGGACAGGAGGCAGAGGACGTGATTGTCCCGGAGAGCCTGGGCGCAGCGGGCCGCCGCGCCCGGGCCCATCGGTATGACGTTCATGCCGAGCCGGGTCCGGAAAGACACGAACCATTCGAAGATGTCCGGGCGACCCAGCCGCTCCACGACCACGCTCACCTGGAGCCCGAGGTTCACCAGATGGGTGCCGGCCCATTCCCAACCTCCCAGGTGGGGCAGGGCGAGGATCACCCCCCGGCCCGTAGCCAGCCCTCCCTCGATGTGCTCGAAGCCCTTGTAGCTCATCCCGGCGTCTATTTGGGACGTGCTGAGTCGGGGCAGCCGGAGATTGTCTGCCCAATAGTGGGCGTATGAAGCGATGGCGTCGTCGACCATGCCCCTCAGCTCCTTGGGATCGAGCTCTTGTCCGTACACCCGGGTGAGGTGGCGAGCCAGGAGCTCACGCCGGCGTGACCACGCGCCGGGCCGGCCCGGCGCGGCAGGCAGCTTCGACACCGCCACCCCGCTTGCTTCAGCCGCCCGGCGGGCCAGGTGCGGGGGAAGGCGAGCGGCGATGGCGCTGGCGGCGCGGATCGCCGTGAGGGCGGCCGACGTCAGGGACGCCGAGAGCCGGTGCGGCGCCGCACCGGGCCGATCGACTCGGTCTCGCCGTCGCGCCCTAGACGGGCCTGACGAGCGAGTCGTCGCTCGTGCCATCCGGCGGCGGCCGACGCGGGCCGGTTACGTCCGCTGTAGCGTTCGGCGCGCGGCACCCACCCGTTCGCTTCCCGCCACGCTCGCCAGCGGACCGCCATCGGGGTGCCCTCGAACCCGGAGCGCCGGGCGGCTCGACTCTCCGCCGGAGGCGGCCCGTGCCCCGCCGCGGTGGCTTGACGCCAGACCATCACGAACCTCTGAACGGCTGTCAGGGCGGTGAGACCGAACATCAACCACAACAACGGGATCATCACGACGCTGAACGCCAAGCAGGCGCACAGCACCACGATGCGCTCGGCCCGCTCCATGAGCCCCCCCTTGGCCGAAAAGCCCAGCGATTCCGCCTTGGCCCGCTCGTAGGAAACGATCAACGACACCCCCAGCACGGCCACGGGAAGCAACACCAGATGACCACGGTGGGTGCCCTGCAGGTACCACGCCAACGCTCCCAGGTACAACGTGTCGGTTACCCGGTCGGCAACCGAGTCGAAGAACGCCCCCCGGGTGCTGGACCGACCTGTCGCCTTGGCCAGGGCCCCGTCGAGCAGGTCGGGAACGGCGGAGCAGATCACGAGAGCCAGGCCCAGGCCCAGGCGTCCCGTAGCGATGGCCCACGCCGCCGGGAGGGCAATGACCAATCCCGCGGCGGTGAGATGATCGGGTGCCAGGCCCGTGGTTCTCAGCGCCTGCCCCACCGGGCTCGTAACCCGGTCCACTGCGGCTCGGAAACGTCCGTCAAACAATGGCAGCTGCTCCTCGCACCTGAACTGTGCACCTGAACCGTGCACCTGGACCGTGCACCTGGACCAGGGCGATCACCGACACGGGACCGCTTCGTCGTCCGGCGGCCAGGCTACCACCCGCTTCATCCGATGCTCGGGATCTCCCCGACGTTCGGGGCTGGTTCTCCCCGACGTTCGGGATCCTGGTTCTCCCCGACGTTCGGGATCCTGCCCCGTTACGCTGGCACATCAGATGCAGGCCCCCGGGCCGCCGGGGGGAGGTAGGAGGGAGACGACTGTGGCCCCGGAGAGGATCCTGTGAAGGCATACCCATCGGCCGCCATTCGCAACGTGGCCTTCGTCGGCCACGGCGGAGCCGGCAAGACGACCCTTACCGAGGCGCTCCTTCACCGGTCGGGGGCCATCGGCCGGGCCGGCCGGGTCGAAGACGCCGCGACGGTCACCGACTTCGAGCCCGAGGAGCACAAGCGGAACCTGTCGGTGTCGGTCGGGTTGGCTCCGGTCGAGTGGGAGGGTCACAAGATCAACGTGTTCGACTGTCCCGGCTACGCCGACTTCGCCCCTGAGGCACTGGCCGCGCTCAGGGTGGCCGACCTGGGTGTGTTCGTGGTCAGCGCGGTCGAGGGGGTCGAGGTCCAGACCGAGATCATGTGGAGGGCGGCCGCCCGGCTCGGGCTGCCCAGGCTGGTGTTCATCAACAAGCTGGACCGGGAGCGGGCCTCCTTCGAGCGGACGCTTCAACAGCTCCAGGACACCTTCGGCGCCGGCATCGCGCCCCTCGAGCTCCCTATCGGGGAGGAAAACAACTTCGTCGGTGTGGCGGACCTCCTCTCCGACACCGCCATCACCTACGACGGGGGCAAAGCCACCACCGGGCCGATCCCCGACGACATGGCCGTCCGGGAGCACTCGGTCCACGACGCTCTCGTGGAGGGGATAGTCGTGGCCGACGACGAGCTGATGGAGCGCTACCTGGAGGGGGACGTCCCGAGCGTGGAAGAGCTGGAGAAGACCCTGGCCCACGGGGTCGCCTCGGCGCAGGTCTTCCCCGTCGTGTGCGGCTCGGCCACCAAGGAGATCGCGGTGGACCGTCTGGCCAGTTTCATCTGTGAGATCGGTCCCTCACCTGTGGACCGCCCAGCGGCGGTGGTCGAGGCAGCCGGATCGGTCTCCGAGGTGGCCCCCGACCCGAACGGGCCCCCGCTGGCCTGGGTATGGAAAACGGTCGTGGACCGCCATGTGGGCAAGATCAGCCTGTTCAAGGTGCTGTCGGGCGCCGTCAAGCCGGACGAGACGCTCGTCAACTCCCGTACCCGGTCCGACGAGCGCCTCCATGCCCCCTTCACGCTGCGGGGCAAGGAGCAGCTCCCCGTGGACAACCTGCAGGTGGGCGACATTGGAGCGGTCGCCAAGCTGGCCGACGTGCAGACCGGCGACACGCTCGCTCCCAAGGGGACGCCGGTTGCGGTGCCGGCCCCGGAGGTTCCCGAGCCGGCGCTCGTGATCGGGATCCGCCCGCGGTCCAAGGGCGACGAGGACAAGCTGATGACCTCGCTGCACCGGCTCCAGGACGAGGATCCGGTGCTCACGGTGCGGCGCGACGACGAGACCCACCAGACCCTGCTCGGGGGCAGCGGTGAGACCCACTTGGCCATCGTCACCGAGCGGCTGGCCCGCAAGTTCGGTGTCGAGGTGGAGACCGAGCCGGTCGTCGTCCCCTATCGCGAGACCGTCACGGGCCGGGCCGAGGCGGAGGGCAAGTACAAAAAGCAGACCGGCGGTCACGGCCAGTTCGGGGTGGCTGATATCCGCATGAGCCCTCGAGATCGCGGGGAGGGCTTCGAGTTCATCGACGAGATCGTCGGCGGTGCCATACCCCGCCAGTTCATCCCGGCCGTCCAGAAAGGCATCGAAGAGGCGATGGCGGGCGGAGGGGTCCACGGGTGGCCGGTCGTCGACGTGTCGGTGACGCTCTTCGACGGCAAGTACCACAGCGTCGACTCGTCGGAGATGAGCTTCAAGATGGCCGGCTCGTTGGCCTTCCGGGAGGCCATGGAAAAAGCGGGACCCATCCTGCTCGAGCCCATCTCCAAGCTCGAGGTCACTGTGCCGACGGCTTATCAGGGTGACGTCCTGGGCGATCTCAACGGGCGGAGGGGCCGGGTGCAGGGCACCGAGTCGGGCAACGACGGCGAATCGATCGTCACCGCCTTGGTGCCGACCTCGGAGATCCTCCGCTACGCCATCGACCTGCGCTCGACAACCGGCGGCCGGGGCCGCTTCCACGCCACCCACGATCATTACGACCCCCTGCCTCAACATCTGTGGGCCGCCGTGTCGCGCCACGCGCCCTCTGCCTAAGGATCTGGCTGCCTAGGGCCAGGCCGCCCGCAACTTCTCGGCCGAGCGGCCAAGCGCCTCGGGCAGGACCCGGGTCTCGGCCACGCTGGTCATGAAGTTGGTGTCGCCGCTCCACCGGGGCAGGACGTGCAGGTGGAAGTGGCCGGGAATCCCGGCCCCGGCCGCCGTCCCGAGGTTGGCCCCGACGTTCATTCCGTCGGGGGCATAGGCGGCCCGCAGCGCGCCTATCGCCTCGGCCATTCCCTGCCACACCGCCCGGGACTCCTCGACGGTCAGGTCCTCCGGGCCGGCAACGTGGCGAAGCGGCAGCACCATGAGGTGGCCGTTGGTGTAGGGGTAGGCGTTCAGGATGGCCACGGCGAGCTCGCTGCGCCACAGGACGTGGTTCTGCTCATCGGAGCGGCCGCTGCCCAAGATGGCGCAGAACACGCATTGCCCGTCGGGCGGTCTCGACGTGACGTCCTCGATGTACTCGCTGCGCCAGCCCGCCCACATCCGCTCGAGGCTCACGCGTGCGTTTCGATCTCCTGGGAGAGCCGCGCCGCGAAATCGTCCAGCGCGACGCCGCGGTCGGGCCGCTCCTCTCCCCGGGCGTTCACCCCGACCGTGCGGGCGGCCCTGTCGTCGTCGCCGACCACCAGCACGTAGGGCACTTTCTCGAGCTTGGCCTTGCGTACCCGGGAGCCGAGCTGCTCTGTGGCGGCCACCACCTCGACCCGGGCTCCGATGCCGCGTAGCGCGGCGGCCACCTCGTCGGCGTAGCCCTGGTGGTCGCTGCGCACCGGCAGGACGCTGGCCTGCACCGGTGCCAGCCAGGCCGGGAAGGCACCCGCATAGTGCTCGATCAGGATGCCGAAGAACCGTTCGATAGAGCCGAACAGGGCCCGGTGGATCATGAACGGCCGGTGCCGGGCGTTGTCGGCGCCCACGAATTCCATGTCGAAGCGCTGCGGCTCCTGCAGATCCACCTGCAGGGTCGAGACCTGCCACCGCCGCCCGATGGCGTCACGGACGTGGACGTCGATCTTGGGGGCGTAGAAGGCCCCTTCCCCCTCGGCTACCTGGTAGGCCAGACCGGCTGCTTCGAGGGCGTGGCGCAGGGCGTCGGTGGCGATGTCCCACTCTGCGGGGTCGCCCACGTACTTCTCCGGCCGGGTGGCCAGTTCGGCCTCGAACTCGGTGAGCCCGAAGGCGCGCAGCAGGCGCAACACGAAGGCCAGGAGGTCGGCAAGCTCCCGAGGCAGCTGCTCCGGGGTGCAGAAGATGTGCGAGTCGTCCTGGGTGAAGCCTCTCGCTCGCAACAGCCCGTTCAGGACCCCCGACCGCTCGAAGCGGTACACCGTCCCGAACTCGAACAGCCGCAGCGGCAGCTCACGGTAAGAGCGCTGGCGGCTCTTGTAGACCAGGATGTGCATGGGGCAGTTCATGGGCTTGGGGTAGTACGTCGCCCCCTCCAGCTCCATGGGGGGGTACATCCCGTCCGCGTACCACTCGAGGTGGCCGGAGATCTCGAACAACGTCGACTTCGCCAGGTGCGGGGTGTACACGAACTCGTATCCGGCCTTCTCGTGCTCGGCGCGCGAGTAGTCCTCCATCAGCTTGCGGACCAGCCCACCCTTGGGGTGGAACACGACCAGGCCGCCGCCCAGCTCGGGCGGGAAATGGAACAGGTCGAGCTCGGCGCCGAGGCGACGGTGGTCGCGCTTCTCGGCCTCCTCCAGCCGGTGCAAGTGGTCCTCCAGGGCGACCTTGGACTCCCACGCCGTCCCGTAGATGCGCTGGAGCTGGGGCCGCCGCTCGTCACCGCGCCAGTAGGCGGCCGCCACCTTCATCAGCTTGAAGTGACCCAGCCGGCCGGTCGAGGGGACGTGAGGCCCCCGGCACAGATCGACGAACTGGTCGGTGTTGCGGTAGATGCTCACGACCGCCCCGCCCACCCCCTCGGCCGCATCGTCGTCGGAGCGGTCCACGCCCTCGATGATCTCCACCTTGTAGGGCTGGTCGGCGAAGATCTCCAAGCCCTCGGCGACGCTGTGCTCCTCCCGGACGAAAGGCTGGTCCTCGGAGATGATGGCCCGCATCCTCTCCTCGATCCGGCCCAGGTCGTCGTCGCTGAAGTGGTCGCCGCCGGGCAGTTCGAAGTCGTAATAGAACCCGTCCTCGATGGGAGGGCCGATGGCGTAGCGGGCGCCCGGCCAGAGATCGGTGACGGCTTGGGCCAGCACGTGTGCGGTCGAGTGGCGCAGCAAATGGCGTCCCTCCGGGCTGGCATCGGTGACCACAGAGACCTTGGCCCCTCCGGGAAGCGGCCGGGTGAGGTCCGCCTCCCGGCCGTCGATGGTGACGCCCACGGCCGCCTTGGCCAGGCTCCGGCCGATGGCCGCAGCCAGATCGGCCCCAGTGGCACCGGCCGGCAGATCGCGAGCCGATCCGTCGGGCAGGAAGACGGTGGTCATCCCGAAGAGACTAGAGGGAGACGCCGAGTAGGCCCGCGGCGTTTCCTACACCCTCACCGGCCGCCGCGGCCGCGTCGATGGCCCCGATGGCCCGCCCGGTGTCGAGGTCGTCGTCCAGCGCGGCCCGGACCTCGTCGAGGGCCCCGGAGCCGGCGCCGGCCTGCCGCCATGCCCGCAGCCGGGCCGTGGCCTCGGGCATGAGCCGCTCGGTCCAGTCCCAGTCCTGGCGGTAGTGGTGGACCAGCACGGCCAGGCGGATGGCGGCCGGCTCCCAGTCCTTCAACAGGTCGTGCACGAAGACCAGGTTCCCGAGGGACTTGGACATCTTGGTGCCGTCCAGGCGGACCATCCCGGCGTGCATCCAGTGGCGCACGAACACCGACCCGGTCGCCGCCTCGGACTGGGCCGCCTCGCATTCGTGGTGGGGGAAGATGAGGTCCGATCCCCCGCCGTGCAGGTCGATGGTCTCGCCCAGCTCCCGCATGCTCAGCGCCGAGCACTCGATGTGCCAGCCGGGGCGGCCCGGACCCCACAGCGAGTCCCAGAAAGGCTCCCCCGGCGCCGAAGGCTGCCAGAGGACGAAATCGAGAGGGTCCCGCTTGTTGGGATCGTCGGGGTTACCGCCCCTCTCGGCGGCCAGCTGCAACATGGTGTCGCGGTCGTAACCACTGACCTGGCCGAAGCGTTCGAACGACGAGACGTCGAAGTACACCCCTCCGCCGGATCGGTAGGCGTGACCGGATTCGAGCACCATCCCGATGAAACCGAGGATGTCGGGTATGGCCGAGGTGGCCCGGGGCTCGGAGAAGGCGGGCAGGAGGCCGAGGGCGGCCATGTCGGCGTCGAACCGGCCGACCTCCTCGGCGGCCAGGTCGAGGTAGTGCACCCCGAGCTGGCGTGCCTTGCGCAAGATGTCGTCGTCGACGTCGGTGACGTTGCGGACACACTGCGTCTCGTGACCCAGATCCCGGAGCCGCCGCTGGAGCACGTCGTAGGCCAGGTAAGTGGCGGCGTGGCCCAGATGGGCTGCGTCGTAGGGGGTGATCCCGCAGGTGTACATCTTGACGAGCGGCCCAACTTCCAGGGCCACCACTGCCCGCCGGGCGGTGTCGAAGAGCCGCATGCGCCGCTACGACTCCGGGAGCCCGCTGATCTTGATGGCGGCGTGGGTCTTGTAGCGGCGGTTGACCTCGAGCAGAGCCGGCGTCAGCGCCTCTATGGCCAACGCACTGGCCAGGCCACCGGCCTCGACGGCTCGCAAGCCGGGCAGCCGGTCAACCAGCCTGGCGACCTCGTCGAGGCCGGCCCGGTCGTCCCCGCAGATCAACACGTCCGCCTCCAACGGGTGGTCCAAGTCCCCCCATGGTCCGGCCGGCAGATGATGGAAGGCGCCCACGATCCTGGAGCGGGGCAGGGCCCGGGCCAGGGCGACGGCGACCGAGCCGGTTGGGGGGACCAACGGAACCATGTCTCGGCCCCATCGGGTGAGGGCGTTGGCCATCGAGACGACCACCTTGCCGGCCAGGTCTTCTTCGAGCGGTGCGACCGTGCTCAACGCGCCATCCCAGGGGGTAGCCACCACGACCAGATCGGCCTGGGCGGCGGCCTGGTTATCGCCCGGCGTGAACGGCAGGTCCCGGCCCGGCCACTTGCCTCGCAGCTCGGCCACCGTCTCCTCCGCCCGGGCCAGGGCGCGCGAACCGACCACTACCTCGATGCCGATGGCGGCGATCTGCACCGCCACGGCCTGGCCGGCCGGTCCCGTTGCTCCCAGCACTCCAATTCTCACGACAGGCAGCTTCTCACGACAGGCAGATTGGCACGCCCCGACGGCTCTTCACGACTCGGCGCTACGGTCCCCCTTACCGATGCGGCTACGACACCCCCGTAAGCCTCGCCGATCGATGGCGGGCGAGAGCGCTCCGCCGATCCGGGGAACCGACCTGGACGGGGCCCCGGCCGAGCTGATCCCCGGCCCGGGCCGGACCGTCGTGCTGTTCATGACGTCCACGTGCCGGTCGTGCCGCCCTGTCTGGGAGTCCTTTGCCACCCATCCGGATGTCGTAGTGGTAACGCCGGACCCGGCCACGGAGAATCGCCGGAAGCTGAGGCGCCTGGCCGGCGACAGGCGGCGCGTCATCATGTCGAGCGCAGCCTGGCTCGACTACGTGACCGGTCCGGCGCCCTGGACGGTCATCGTCGAAGACGGCACAGTCGTCGGGAACGGGGTCTTGAGGGACGGGCCCTGGAGCTAGCCCAGCCCGGCGAGCAGGGCGTCCACCGCCCCCACGATGGCCTCGAAGACCTCGGGCACCTCCTGGTCACCGTCCACATCTACGACCAGGCCCCGCTCGGCGTAGAACGCGAGCATCGGCTCGGTCTCGCGGTCATACACCTCGAGGCGGTGCTCTATGACCGTCCGGTCGTCGTCGCGGCGGCCTTCTGACCGAGCCCGGGCCAACAGCCGGCGCAGCAGCTCGAGGCGGGGCACCTCGAGATGCACGACGGACTGCAGCTCCACTCCCTCCAGCGGCTGGGCCATGCGGTAGGCCTCCTCCGCCTGGGGGCGGCTGCGGGGGAACCCGTCCAGGACGTACCCACCCCGGGCCGCCGCGTCGACCACCGGCCGGCCCAGCATCTCCAGGACCAGCTCGTCGGGAACCAGGTCGCCCCGGCGCAGGTACTCCGATGCCTTGCGGCCGATGGGGGTCCCGGCGGCCACCTCACGACGGAACAGATCACCGCTCGAGATATGGGTGATCCCGTAGTGCTCGGCCAGCAGCCTGGCTTGGGTCCCCTTCCCCGCGCCCGGAGGCGCGACCATCAGCAGACGCATGGCGGTCAACCATATCCTCGGACGAGCTGCCCCAGGCCGGCCGGCGTCAGCTCCGACATGGGTATGTACCGAGCGCCCATCACCTCGGCCAGCTCGGCGGCCAGGCCCAGCCGGCTGGCGCCGAGGCCCGGATCTGCATGCTCGGCGTCGACGACGACCGATGTGATCCCAGAGCGGCGGATCTCCTCGGCCACCGACCAGGCGGCCCCGGATGCGTCCTGACCGCCCGGGGCAAAGGTCGCCCGGGCGTCGGATATCAACACCACGAGCGGGGTGTGGGTGGCCGCCCGGGCGGGAGAAGCGGCGATGTCCAACGCGGCCCGCAACCCGGCTGCCAGTGGGGTCCGTCCCCCGGTGGGCAGCTCGCTCAGCCGGGCCCGGGCCACCTCCACGCTGCCCGTGGGCCTGAGCAGCACCTCGGCGTCCTCTCCCCGGAACGCCACCAAAGCGACGAGGTCGCGCCTCTGATAGGCGTCCTGCAACAGCGCCATGACCGCCCCCTTGGCCAGCTCCATGCGGCTCCGGGCCCCCATGGAGCCCGATGCGTCCACGGCCAGCACGATCAGGTTGGCGCTGTTCTGCTCCCGGACCGCCTCCCGCAGGTCCGCGACCTCGACCACCGCGCTCTGCGGGTCCGCGGCGCGCCGGCTCGCGGCTTGGCGCACCGTGGCGCCTACTGCCACCGAGCGCAACGGCCCCGACGGGGCCCGGTCGCCCACGATCCGGCCCCGGGGCCCGGCTGCAGCGGTGCGCCTCCCAGCGGCGGGCGCCAGCATCGGGGCGGCGACCGCGGCGACGGCGGGCGCCTCGGCCGCAACCGGCTCGGCCACCTCCTCTTCCTCGGGCTCTCCCGCCGCGCCCACGTGCTCGTCGAGGGCATCGGCCAGCTTCTGGTGGTCCAGCCCGGCCGGATCGAAGGGGTTGCGGCGGGCCCGGTGGGCCAGGGCAAGGGGCGCGACCCGCCGGACGTCGTCGGCGGTCGCCTCGTCACGCCCCTCCCACCCGGCCAGGGCGGCCGCGGCCCGGCAGATGGTGAGGTCGGCCCGCAAGCCTTCGGCGCCGACCGAGGCGCACAGCCCGGCCACGGCGTCGACCATCTCGTCGGGGAGGAGCGCAGGATGGGCCGTGGCCAAACGGCCGGCCAGCACCGCGTCGGCCGCCTCGAACCCCGACGCCAACTCGCCGGCCGGCCCGTCGAAGGCCAGCCGGCGGCGGAGGGCGGCGGCCCGCTCCGCGGGATCGGCGGGGGTCCGCACGTCCACGGCCAGGCCGAAGCGGTCGAGCAGCTGGGGGCGCAGGTCGCCCTCCTCGGGGTTCATGGACCCAACGAGGAGGAAGCGGCTGGGATGGGAGTGCGATATCCCCTCACGCTCCACCCGGTTCACCCCGCTGGCGGCCACGTCAAGGAGGAGGTCGACGAGGTGATCGGGAAGCAGGTTGATCTCGTCCACGTAGAGCACCCCGCCATCGGCGGCGTGCAGCAGGCCCGGCTCGAAGCGCTTTTCCCCCCCGGCCAGCGCCGCGGTGATGTCGAGCGTGCCCACCACCCGGTCCTCGGTGGCCCCGATGGGCAGCTCGACGAACGAGGCGTGGCCGGGCAACACGGCGGCCAGACCCCGCGCGAGGGTGGATTTGGCACTTCCCTTGTCACCTCGCAGGAGGACTCCTCCGATGCGCGGATCACAGGCGGTGAGGAGGAGGGCGAGCTTGGCGTCCTCCTGGCCAACGACGGCCGAGAAGGGGAGGTTCACCGATCTTCCTCCCAGCCCTCCGCTTCGAGGACGGCGGACCGCAGCGTGGCGAGCGCCGCCTGCGAAGCGTCCCAGAGGCCACGGTCGTGGGCTTCGAGAAGCCGCTCGGCCATGGCTCGCAGCGCCCAGGGGTTCGAGGCCTCCAGGAATTTGCGAATCTCGGGGTCGGCCACGTACGACTCGGTGACCTTCTCGTACATCCAGTCCTCCACGACATGGGCGGTGGCGTCGTAGCCGTACAGATAGTCGACCGTCGCGGCCAGCTCGAAAGCCCCCTTGTAACCATGGCGGGGCATGGCACGGATCCACTTCGGGTTCAAGACCCTGGTCCGGACGACTCTGGCCACTTCCTCGCCGAGGCCGCGGACTCGAGGCGAAGCGGGATTGGCCGAGTCCCCGAAGACGGCCTTGGGCGCCCGGCCCGACAACGCCCGGACTGTGGCGATCATGCCCCCATGGTCCTGGAGATAGTCGTCGGAGTCGAAGATGTCGTGCTCCCGGTTGTCCTGGTTCTTCACCGCCACGTCGATCCGGGCGAAGCGCCGTTGCATGGCGTCGTGAGCCGGCACTCCCATGCCGGCGCGCCCGTAGCTGTAGCCGCTCCACGCGGTGTACACCGCCGCCAGGTCGGCGTCGCTTCGCCAGTCCCGGCTCTCGAGAAGGGGCAGGATCCCCGACCCGTAGGCGCCGGGCCGGGCGCCGAAGATCCTCGGGTCGCCGTCCGCGAAGCCGGCCAGCGCCACGGCGTCGTCGAGCAGGCCGACGAGATGGGGAAAGGCGTCGCGGAAGAACCCCGATATCCGCACGATCACATCTATGCGCGGCCGCCCCAGCTCCGCCTCGGGAATCAGCTCGATGCCGCTCACCCGCCCGGATTCGGCCGCCCACACCGGGCGCACGCCGAGCAGGGCGAGGGCCTCGGCGACGTCGTCGCCCCCGGTGCGCATGGCCGAGGTACCCCAGACCACCAGGCCGACGCTCACCGGATAGCGGCCCTCCTCCTCGAGGTGGCGGGCCAGCAACCGCTCGGCCAGAACCGACCCGACCTCCCATGCCAGCTGGGAAGGCAAGGCCTTGGGATCGACCGAGTAGAAGTTGCGCCCCGTGGGCAGTACATGGGCCATGCCCCGGGTCGGGGCGCCGCTCGGCCCCGGAGGCACCCAACGGCCGTCCAGCGCGGCCAGGACGCTCGTGATCTCCGCGCCGGTGGAGTCGAGGGCCGGTCCGAGCGTCGCGTCGATCCACTCCAGCACGGCCTGCTCGTCGCGTGAGCGAGGAGCCGCCGTCCCCGTGACGAGCCCGCGACACTCGGCTTCGACCCCATCGGCACCGTTGCGCGTCTCCACATCGGCACCGAGGCGCCTGGCCACCGCGTCGCGAAGCGATGGCACCGCGGCCTGAGGCAGCCGGGTGAGGGCGAGGAGAAGATCCACCCGCGCCTCACCCCTGGGGGGATCGCCGAGGACGTGGAGCCCGCCGCGGATCTGAGCATCCTTCAGCTCGCACAAGTAGCCGTCGACGTGGTTGATCAGCTCGTCGAACGCGTCGCCGTCGGGGGCGTCAGCCAGCCCGAGGTCGTGGTGGAGCTGGGCGGAGACCAAGAGGGCCCATACTTTGACCCTGATGGCGGGCAGCTTCGAGGGATCGAGCGCGGCCACCTGGGCGTACTCGTCGAGGAGCTGCTCCAGCCGGGCCACATCGTCGTAGGTGTCGGCCCGGGTCATGGGAGGAAGCAGGTGGTCGACGATGGTGGCGTGGGCCCGGCGCTTGGCCTGCGTTCCCTCGCCCGGGTCGTTGACGACGAACGGGTAGACGAGGGGCATGTCGCCGAGCGCCACATCAGGGAAGCAGTCCGCGGAAAGGCCCACGCTCTTGCCGGGCAGCCACTCGAGGGTTCCGTGCTTGCCGACGTGGACCATGGCGTCGGCCCCCCATCCCTCGTCGAGCCACCGGTAGAAGCCGAGGTAGTGGTGGGTCGGGGGCAGGTCCGGCGAGTGGTAGACGGCCACCGGGTTCTCTCCGAAGCCGCGTGGCGGCTGGACGGTCACGAGCACGCCTCCGAGGTCCAATCCGGCGAACACCAGGTCCCCGGTGGCCGGGTCCCGGTACACCTGGCCCGGTGCGGTGCCCCAGGCCTCCTCGACCTTCTGGCGCACCGGCTCGGGCGCGCTCGACCACCATCGCCGGTATTCCTCGGCACCCCAGCGGCCCGGGGCCCGCTGGAGCTGGTCGTCGGTCAGCGACTCCGTCTCATAGGAGAAGGCGTCGATCAGCTCGGCCATCAAGGCGTCGCCATCGGGGGGGATGCGCTCCACCCTGTAGCCGGCCTCCTTCATGGCGCGCAGGAGATTGACGACCGACGCCGGGGTGTCCAGGGCGACGGCGTTGCCGATGCGGCTGCGGCGGGTCGGGTAGGCGGACAGGACGAGCGCGACGCGCCGCTCGGCGGGTGGCACCGAGCGCAGCCGGGCCAGGCGGGCCGCGATGCCCGCCACCCGCTCCAACCGGTCGGGCCTGGTCCGGTAGGCGGTCACGGGAGTGCCGAGGACGTAGCCGTCGTCGACCTGCTCGTTGAACGAAAGGGGAACCGAGATGATGCGGCCGTCGAACTCCGGGATGGCGACCCGCATGGCCACGTCGACCGGCGGCAGGCCGGCGGGCGACGCCTCCCAATCGGCGCCCGCCGCGGTGGCCGTCACCGCCTGTGTCACCGGCAC
Source organism: Acidimicrobiales bacterium (assembly GCA_019241495.1). Taxonomy (GTDB): domain Bacteria; phylum Actinomycetota; class Acidimicrobiia; order Acidimicrobiales; family Palsa-688; genus JAFAWZ01. The sequence continues at coordinate 23,059 of JAFAWZ010000059.1, forward strand.
GTCGAGCGAACCTATGGCTGAGGCGTCCCAAGCCAGGCCGTCTTCGGCCGCCGATCCCGACACCAGTACCGTCGTGATCACCGCGTCGGGGCCCTGCTCCTGGAGAAGCTCGATCGCCTCTACCCGGCCGTCGGTTCCCGGGCGAAGCGAGTAGCACCACACAGCCAGGGCCCGGCACCCCCGCCTCTCCAGGGCGTGGCAGAGGTCCTCGACGAACAGAGTGTTCCCGGCGATCAGATGGGCCCGGTAGAACAGCACGCCTACGAGGGGCCCGGCCGACGGGGCCGGGGTCGAGTAGTAGACGCCCGTCGTGGGCACCGAGGCGGGCGGATCGAAGCCGAATCCGGTCATGCACACGGTGTCGGCGACGAAGCGGAGCATCTGCTCGAGGTTGGAGAGCCCGCCGTGCACCAGGTATTCGAAGGCCTGGGCCACCGTAGCGCTGGGAACGCTCGACGCGGCCGTCAGCTCCGCGTCAGGCGCCGCCTCCCCCCCGAACGCCATCAGAGGTGTACCTCTCGCCCGGCAGGCCCGGTGCAGCTCGTCGAAGCGATCCCAGGCCCGGGCCCCGCCGAGCAGGCGCACCATGACCAGGTCGGCTGCGTCAAGGTCAGGGAGGTCCTTCAACCGGGCCGGGTCGGCCGCCTTGACCTCGGGGAAGCCGGCGGGGAGGGCCTCGACGAGCGACCGGAGGGCGAGGATCTCGCTCGGCGCGTTGGTGAGGTAGAGGATCATGCTTCGGACCCTTCCGCCGATTTGATCAGGGCCAGGATGGCTTCGACATCGAGATGGGCTTCGAGCGCGTCGGCCAGGTCGTCCCACTGGCGCTGCCTGGCCACGGCGAACGACACGTCGCTACCGGGTTCCCAGTCCCGCCCGGCTCGCCGGGCCACCCGGCCGAGAAGGGCGCGCCGGAACGCGTCGTTCTCCAGCAGCCCGTGGACCCCGGTACCGAGGAGCCGCCCACCCCCGGCCTGGCTGCCTTCGGGGCCATGGTCCGTGTCGATCCACGGCTCGTGGTCAACGGTCACGCCGTGATGGATCTCATAACCCGACACGGGACAACCGAGGGCCCGGCCCCCAACCCGCCGGGTGGTCTTCGTGGCATGGAAGATCGTGCGCCCCGGCACCAGCCCCAGGCCCGCCACGCTCGTAGCGGCCGGGGACTCGACGCCGTCGGGGTCTTCGATCGAAGCGCCCATCATCTGGTACCCGGCGCAGATTCCGAGCACCGTCACCCGCTCGTCACCGGCAAGGCGGCACAGCTCTCGGTCGATCCCGGCCTGGCGCAGCCACCCGAGGTCGGCGACGGTGGCCTTGGAGCCCGGCAGGACGATCAGGTCGGGCCGGCCCAGATCGGATGACCGGTGAACCAGCCGGACGTCGATCCCCGGCTCGAGAGCCAACGCCTCGAAGTCGGTGAAGTTGGAGATACGGGGCAGGCGGACCACAGCGACATCGAGCGTGCCACCGGAGTGAGACAGCGAGGCGTGCCAGGGATCCCCGCGAAGAGCCAGGGAGTCCTCCGCGTCCAGGCCCAGCCGGTCGAGCCAAGGCAGCACCCCGAGGGTCGGGACGCCCGTACGCCGCTCGAGCTCGGCCGGGCCGTCGCCGAGAAGAGCCGGGTCGCCCCGGAACTTGTTGATGACGAACCCCTTGATCAGCGAGGCCTGATCGGGCGGGAGCAGCATCACGGTGCCGAACAGGGCGGCGAACACGCCACCCCGGTCGATGTCGCCGACCACGATGGCGGGGTAGCCGGCGTGGCGCGCCACTTGGAGGTTGACGATGTCGGCGTCCAAGAGGTTGATCTCGGCCGGACTGCCGGCGCCCTCGCATATCACCGCGTCGAACCGCCGGCGCAGGTCGGCCAGGTGGGCGGTGACGACGGGCCACAGCTCCGTTTTCCGCTTGTGGTAGCCGGCCGCGTCGAGGGTGGTCCACGGCCGGCCTTCTACGACTACCTGGCTGGTGCGGTGGTCGGTCGGCTTCAGCAGCACCGGGTTCATCGCCACCTCGGGCTCGACGCCGGCCGCGGCGGCCTGGGCGGCCTGGGCCCGGCCGATCTCGTGGCCGGCCGCCGTCACGGCCGAGTTGAGGGCCATGTTCTGCGCCTTGAACGGGGCGACCCGCAGACCGCGCCGGGCCAGCAGCCGGCACAGGCCGGCGACGACGGTGGACTTCCCGGAGTCGCTCCCGGTCCCGCAGACCATGAGCCCGCCCGCCAGGCAGCCGGGTGCAGTCACGCCAGCGCCTCCTTCAGGCGCTCGAGCCCATCCGGGCCGGGAACGGCGATCCTCACCGTGTCGGTCAGCCCGAACGATGTGCAGTCGCGTACCGCGATGGCGTGCCTCGCCAGGCGGTCTCGCAGCTGCGGGGCGGCGACCAGCACCCAGTTGGCTTCGGACGGCGCCGGGCTGAACCCGTGCTGGCGCAAGAGCTGGACGAGCTCGTCGCGCAGGTCGCCCACCTCGGCGGCCCACCCGACCAGGTCGACGGTCTCGAGCAGGGAGGGCAGGGCGGCGACGGCGAGCCCGTTGACGGCCCAGCGGGGTTGGCGCCCGGCCAGGCGTCGGGCGGTGTCGGCGTCGGGGCAGAGGACGTATCCGACCCGCAGGCCGGGGCAGGCGAGCAGCTTGGTCAATGATCCGAGCACGACGCTCCCGGCCGCCTCGGCATCCCCCCTCGTCCAGCACCCGGTGGCGAGGGGCCAGAACGCCTCGTCCCAGACCGCGGCCCGCTCCTCGGGCCCAGCCAGCCGGCCGCTCGGATTGTGGGGGTTCGATCGCCAGCGGGGTCCGGCCGGGTCGAGGGTCTCCAGATGGCGCCGGTACAACGAGAAGTCGGGCTCGTCCACCCAGCCCTTCCCTTGTTCGGCGGCCACCAGGGCGATGGCCTCGGCGCCCCCGTTGGTCAAAATGATGCAGTCGGGGTCCACGCCCATCTCCCGAGCGAGCGCATCGGTGGCTACCGCCGGGTCGGGGTAGCGGCCCAGAGCGCTCAGATGACGTCCCACGATCTCAGCCGGGTCGGGGGCGATGGGGTTCAGGCTGGCCGAGAGGTCCAAGACGCCACCGACGTCGATTCCGAGGGCGGCGGCCAACCGGGCCCCGTCTCCGCCGTGCTCACCGGGTTGGAAGCCCCGCATCACGATCGTCTCACCGCCGAGGCCTCTCCCCGGAACCCGACGACCGCACACCCAATAGTGAGCATGGTGCTGATACGGCGGCTCAACCGGCACGCCGC
>JAFAWZ010000154.1 GCA_019241495.1 Acidimicrobiales bacterium
AACTCAAAGCCGGCGACGAAATCGTGGTCCCGACCGGGGACGGGAATGAGAGCGTCCACGCTCGGCTCATCGCCGCCTGCCACCGGAAAACCGACGTCGCCACCCTCGACGCACTTCTGGGTGACTTCCGCCGGGCGGCTAAGCAGATCCTGACCGGGACCAGACCACAAGCCGCCGCAATCGAGAAGTTGCGGGCGAACGGGGCGCACGCCCCTGGACAGCTGCCCGCCTGGGCGAGCGGAAAGACGATCGCCCCCGAGGAACCCGGCGACGTCCGAACCGTGTTCGCCACCGCCGACCTTCCATCTCCTGATCTTCGTGTTATCTACGAGATCGCGTCGACGTTGCGGAACGTACACCGCACCGTGGGCCGTCTGGTCAGCGCGCTGCGCTCCAGACGAGACGAGATGGCCCTTCGCCGCCTCAAGGATCTGGTGGGCGACGTGGCCGAGGAACTGATCGAGGAGTTCGCCGTCTACCGGGTCGAGTCGGTTGAGCGACCCACCGACATAGCCGGGTATATGAGCGGACGGATCACATGATCCAGTGCCGGACGAAAAAGATGGTTGACATCGCCATCGCTGATGGGTTTGATTTGAGAAGGCGCCGACATGGCGTCAGCAGCAACCCAGATTCACGCAACGAATGGGGTCAGGCCGGCCGAGGTATCCCGGACCGGTGTCTGACCAGAGCTTTCTATTTCACCAACTGGAGAACTGATGACAGCCACCCCAGGCGCGGCTGACGCCGCCCACGTTCCATCCCAGAACGGACGTCCCGGCCAAACCGATCAGAACCGGCTCGAGGAATCCCTCGTCGAGACTCTCATCGAAGACGTCGTCGAGGCGCTCACCGACCGGCGCGGCGGCGACCACCCCCACCCGTGGTCTCCCGAACAGCGAGTCAGGATTGGCTACCTCGGCTTCACCGTCACACCACCCACCCCGGCCGACGGAGTCGCCCCCGACGGGGAGGGCACTGGTGCCGACAGCGACAATCCCGGCCCTACCTCCGTACCTGCCGTGCCGCCCCGAACGATCGACAACACCAGCCTGATCGGACTCGACTTTGTCGTGGCCCTATCCGACGGGCCCCTGACCTTGACCTGCGACGTCGGCTACTCCCTCTACCAGCAGCTCTGGCCGGAATACTCCTCGGTCCAGGCCGACGCGGCGGCCATGCTGCGCGCTGCCGGCGAGCACGTCGACGCGGCGGAGACGACCCCCGCCACCGTTACCGCCCAGGCCGAAGACGGCACCACCCCTCCGGCGGAGAGGTATGAACCGGCCGATGACGAATCGGCCGACGGCGCCGCCTCGCGCTCGCCGATCGGATCCGACAGCGGCAGAGACTTGGTCGACGCTGACGGCGGCGGCGACGGATCCGTGCCCGGCGGCGACGGCGACGGCGGGGGCAGACGGCGTCGGCGGGGCCGGCGCCCGATGCTGCGCATCCGGCCAACCTGGCGGCGATACGACCGGCAGGTCCAGGTGACGGTCACCATCGGCGCCGGAGACTCCGACGAGGTCATCGTCTCCAGCCGCGACCTGACCGGCGGAGACCCGCTCGTAGCCGACACCCAAACGGCGGTATCGGACCACTACAACCAGCCCGAAGCGGCCCGGAAACTGTCGGGCCCCCAGACCATCACGGCCCGCGAAGCCGGAAGCGACGAGGCGACATTCCGCGCTGCGCTGGCCCGCCGCCTCGACGCGAACTGGACGCCAATCTGGCCGGAGCCGGAACTCACGGTGATCGCCGTCCCGACGGTAGACGGCAAGTTGGCCATATCGGTATCGCTCGTCAACCGCACTGAGCTGCCCGAACGGCCGTTCCAGGACCTAGCACTCTACGACGCCAAGTTTGAGGTCACCATCGCCGCCGGCGGCGCCCTGGAGTGGCAGCGACTGGGCTTCGCCGACGATGACCCGCGCTACAACCAGATCGCCACGGTGCCAGGGCGAGGACGGGCGTGCGTCGCCCGCGGCGACCTGCAACTGCCGAACCGGATCTGGACCGACACACTGCCCCTGTTCCGCCAGGTGCATTCCAAGCCGGCCGATGTCGTCGGCGCCGATGTCCGTTTCGCCACCCTGGCCGCCGACCCCGTCCCGACGCTCACCGCGATCGCAACGGCGATGGGCGCCTTCGAGCGCAACTGGTTGAACCCCCCGGCGTACGCCGACGACCCCTCGTTCTTCGACCTGCTCCGACTGCAGTTCAAGAACGAGACAGAACGCTTTCAACTCGGCTGCGACCTTCTGTTCGGACCATCCGCCGACCTCGAACTGGCCCGGGCTTTCCGGCTGGCCAATGCCGCTTTCGCCCGTGCCAACCCGAGTCCCGACGCCAGGTGGCGGTTGTTCCAGTTGGTCTTCATCGTCTCCCAGCTAGGCGGTATCGCCGCCCGCCGGCATCCTCACGACGCCCGGCTACGCCAAGAGCTCGACGCCGTGGACGTGCTGTGGTTTCCCACTGGCGGCGGCAAGACAGAGGCCTACCTCGGGCTCATCGCCACCGCGTTGTTCTTCGATCGGCTGCGGGGCAAGGCTCGTGGCACCACCGCCCAGCTGCTGTTCCCCCTTCGCATGCTGTCAGTCCAGCAGCTGGCCCGTATGGAGAAGGTTCTCCACCACGCCGAAGCCGTCCGCGGCGAGGAGTCCATCGGCGGCGACCCGTTCACCCTCGGTTACCTGGTCGGCTCCAACAACACCCCGAACCGTCTGATGCCCAACGCTCGCAATGGCTGGTGGCCGGGTCTACGGCGCTTCGCATCCTGGGGCCAGGACGAACGGGACCGGCGCCGTCTTGTCAGCGCCTGTTCGGCCTGCGGGGACGCTGCGCATGTGGGGCTCGACGCAGACGTGGCCGCTCAGCGTCTTTTGCACGTGTGCCGCAGCTGCGGGCACGTGCTGGCCATCCACGCCTCCGACGAGGAAGTGTTCCGGTACTCCTCCTCCGTGATCGTCTCCACCGTCGACAAGACTGCATCGTTTGCCTTCAACGGCGAGTACACCGCCTTCCACCACGGCCCAAAATACCTGTGCCCGGTACACGGCTACTACACCTTCAGCAAATGCCCGGTCGAGAACTGCCCGGCAGCGCACCACAGTACGGCTCCGCCATTCTTCGACCCAACCCCGGCGCTATGGATCCAGGACGAGCTGCACCTGGTCCGCGAGGACCTCGGCGTGTTCGCCTCCCACTACCACACGCTCCAGGCCGAACTAGCAGTCGGCGCCGGAAACCTGCCGTCGAAGATCCTGGCGGCCACCGCCACCATCGAGCAGTACGAGGATCAGCTGCGCCAGGTCTACGGCCGCCGCCCCCGGATGTTCCCCACCGGCGGACCCACCCTGGATGGCTCCTTCTACACCACTGTCACCGAGGACACCCGCCGCTTCTACCTGGGCATGCTGCCCTCTGGCGGCGGAACGGCCAAAGTTGATCTGGCCGGACAGCTGATGGGCCTCCTCGTCCGCCGGGTCCATGACCTGACCAACGACCCGTCAGAACTGATCACCCGACTCGCGGCCCGCGGGATCACCGTGACGGTCGATGAAGCTCTCGCCGCCCTCTTCAACTACGAACTGGCGCTCGGCTACGTCAACTCCAAAGCGCACGGCGTTCACGTGTTCGACGACGTGCAGACCGTCTCGGACCAGCTGACCCATGCCGGTCAGGACCGAGTGCTCTCCGATTACCTGTCTGGCGAGACGCCCATTGGCGATCTGGCCAAGGTGGTCGCCGCCGTCACCAGCGCCACTCAGACCACTCCGTCTCGACCGGAGCGCTACCGGGCGCTGGTCGGCACCTCCGTCGTGTCTCACGGAGTCGACCTGGAACGCCTGAATCTCCAGGTCGTCGCCGGCATGCCTCCCAGCTACGCCAGCTACATCCAGGCCACCTCCCGGGCAGGGCGCACCCACGTCGGATTGGTGATCTCGGTCTTCGACCGGTTCAACCGGCGCGAAACCTCAGTGTTCCAGAGTTTCCTGACCGGCCACGAGGCGCTCGAGCGAATGGTCGAACCCGTCCCGGTGAACCGATTCGCAGCCCGAGCAGTCGAACGGACACTGCCCGGTATCGCCTGCTGCCTGCTGTGGGATGAGGCCTACAGCGACCCGACCGCCCCCGAGGAGGGCATCATGATGACCCGCCGGTTCAAGCCGTGGTGGAACACAGTGGCGGCCACGCTCAACACGACCATGGTCGATCGGATCCGCCGGGCCTACACCTCCCCCGTCGCGGGCGTGAACCCCCCAGCAGCCGAAGCCAAGCTGGCCGTCGACGCTGAAACCCGATGGGACCTGGAACGCCAGCGCATGCAGATGTTCGGCGACGACTGGTTGACGAATCTGTTCACCACAACCGCCATGACCAGCCTGCGCGACGTCGATGCACCCGTCGAGTTCGGCGGCGGCGCCCGCGCCGAACAGGTCATCGAGCACTTCCTCGGCCCGGATGTGGCCATGCCCGCCCCCGCCCCCGCTCCCTGAGGAGGACGAGATGCAACGATATGCCACTCAGGTCCTGTTCCGCTACCTGCCCGGAGCGGTCTTCACCCACGAAGACGAGTTCATCGCCCAGGTGCACCACGTGAAGGGCGACACCGTCCACAACCTCAACCGCCGCGTTCTCCTCGACGAGCTCGGTCGGGAACTTCGACGCTGGGATCCCGACCACGTGATGCTTCCAGACCCCGGCCGATTCGCCGACGAGTACGTGGTCATCGAACCCGAACTGGTCTCGTGGGATGTGTACCCACTCACATTCGAGTGCACCAACCCTGCGTGCCAGCGCCTGCGCCGCTGGTGGCGCCAGGACAGCATGGTGTCCGACACTCCGAACGGCCCGCTGCGCTGTATTCACTGCCACGCCAAGATGCGCCAGCTGCGGTATCTGACGGCGCACAACTGCGGCCAGATGGACCCCCTGTTCACCCCCCGCTGCTCGAACTGCAACAGCACCGAAGCCGTGTGGTTGGAGGATCTCGGCTCGTTCCGATCATCGACCTGGAAGTGCCATACCTGCGGGGGAGTTGTCCAGTCAACCCGTTTCACCCCCTGCGACTGCGGCGACTACGCCCCCGCCGGTGGGCGGGCCTATCGGCTCAGTTTCACTGTCCGCGACGGCCGACTGTGGTACCCGCAGATGCTCACCATCTTGAACCTGTCGTCGCAGACCTACGACAACTTTCAACAGCACCCCCGCCGCGGACTGGTGGCCATAGCCTCATATCTGGGCGACCAGACCGACGTAGCCACTGCCCTCACGGAGGTCGAGCGGGCGACCCCCACCGCCCGCCAGAGCGCCCAGGAGTGGGCGGAGACCGAACGAAGACTGCGCGAGCTGAACATGACCGAGCAAGCAATCGACGCGGCCCGGGCTATTCAAGGCCCCGCCACGTCTGGCATCCCCGCCACCACCGGAGACATCTCCGACGTGGTGGCCGAGCACGCTGCGGCCACCCCGTATGTGGAGCGGGCCGGCCTGTTCGACCGGCGGATCATCGAGGACCGCCTAAACCTGGCCGACATCGCCGCACAGGTCGCTGGCGACTCCGTGGCCGCAGCCGCCGTCGCGGCAGCCGAGACCGCAGCCAGCCTTCTCGGCCTGTCGGACATCTCGGTAACCCAACAGTTCCCCATCGTCCTGGCCAGCTACGGCTACACCCGCTGCACCGACAAACCGGCTCGCTCCCACCTGCACAGCTACGCGGCCCGGAACCAGTATCGAGGCAAGACCCCCATCTTCGCCGTGCCCGCGTCGACCGAAGCGCTGATCATCACCCTGTCCGCCCGTTCGGTCTTGGGCTTCCTCGCTGCCGACGGATCCTGGACCGGCCCGGTGCCCTATGAGGAACGCGCCGCACGGGTGGAGCTGATCGCCGCCATGGCAGCCAACCCAGCCGAAGCCAGCGCCGAGGACCCCGCCAACATCGCCCGCCGGCTCGTCCACTCGGTCTCGCACGCCCTGGCCCGTTCCCTCGACGACGGCGAGACCGGCTTCGGCGAGTCCAGCCTGGCTGAATGGATCGTCCCCGACACGCTGACCACTGCCATCTATGTGGCTGCGTACAACGATTTCACCCTGGGGGCGTTCGAGACGGTACTGCGCCGCCGGGTAACACCATGGCTGAACCGGGCGGCGGACGCTATGAACCGCTGCGACAACGACCCGCTATGCGCCCAGCAACGCCCTCATGCCTCATGCGACCGCTGCCTGCACCTGTCGTTCGGGTGCCGAACCTGGAATGCCGATCTCGACCGCAAACTGGTCCGGCGGTACTGGCGCTGGACCCGCCAGCAGGCCGCCGCGCCAATCCCATGAGCGGCGGCCTGACCCGCCTGGTGCCCGCAGCTCAACTGCTGGCGGCAGTGGCCGGCACCCCCGAAAGAGCGACGGCACTGGCCGCCCGGCTGGTGACCAGCGGACCAGCCGCCCTGCCCGGCGTCGACGATGACCTTCACCAGGCGTTGCGCCTAGCCTTGGCCGAGGCCGGCGTCATCGGCGCCAACGGGTCGTCGGCCGGTCGGGCCGCCGAGCTGGTATCAGTCTGCGAGATCCTGGCCACCGCCCCACCACCGCCGCCCGCTCCGGCCAAAGAACCCCGCATGGTGTTCTCAGCGCCAACCGGAGTCGTCGACCTGGCCCCCCACGAACGGCTTGACGGCCTAGTGCTCGACGTGATCCGCTGCGCCACCGTCGAGTTGGTGCTCGGCGGCGCGTTCTGGAACGAGGCCGGCTTCGACCTCCTCGACGAAGTTCTTCGCCCCGCCATCGAAGTACGTCGGGTCCGCACAACCGTTATCGTCCACCCACCAGCCCCCGCCTATAGCCAACAGCTGCGCGACTGGCTCAGCGCCCTGGGTGCGAGCGGCACGGTAAACGTCCTCTGGTATGCGGCAGCGGTTCGCTCGATGATGCACGCCAAGTTCGTGGTCGCCGACAGCCGCCGCGGATATCTCGGCACCGCCAACCTCACGTCATGGGGTCTCGGAGCCCACGTGGAAGCCGGTGTCGAACTTCTGCCAGGGCAGTGCCGACGGCTGCTCGACTTCCTCGGCTCGCTGCGGACGTCGGGCCTGCTCGTCGCCGAACCGCCCCAGTAGGCGCCGCCCGATGACTACCTCCCAGGATCCCCAACGGCGGGCGGCTGCCATCTACGTTGTTCCCCAGGATGGGACGTATATTCGCGCAGGGCTGCCAAACACAGTTGGCGTAATGACCGACTCCGAGCAGGCGCCTGTCCGAAGTGCACTTCGCCATCTTGACCCTGAGTCGCTGCGTGGAGCGACGATGGCCGAGACCCGGGCACGCCAGCGGCACCTGCCGCCCGTAAGCGTCTACCGCTGGTGGGCGCGGCGCACCGAGACAGTGACCGGGGCGGTCATCGACGCGCTGGCCGCCCACTACGGCGTCAACGGGAACCTGCGAATCGCCGACCCTTTCGCTGGCGGTGGCGTCATCGCCCTGGCCGGGCTACTGCGCGGCCACCGGATGTACGCCCAAGACGTCAACCCGTGGGCCGCCCGATGCCTGTCCACCATGCTGAGCCTCCCCTCCTCCCAGGACCTGGCCACGGCCGCCGACCGCCTCCAAACCAACGTCGCCGACACTCTCGAACGGGCCTACGCCACCCGCTTAGCCGACGGAACGCCAGCCATCTTGGCCCACACCCTGCGGGTCGCAACGAGCCCATGTCCTGAGTGTCGCCAGCTGCTGCGTCTCTATCCGACCGCGACCGTCTCCCTGCTCAGCCGCGTCGATATCGGCGGTAATGAAGGCTTCCTGGCCTGCCCAGCTGGCCACCTCCAGGTTGCGTCCATCTCCAAGCGAGCGCACTGCGAGCGGTGCCGCTGCTACTTCCATGCAACGGACCGCTACACGCCAGGAAGGGTTGCCCGCTGCACAGAGTGCGGGTGGTCGGGCCGTCTGGCCGAACTGGCCGAAGACGGGGGCCTCGGCTGGGAAGTCGCTCTGGTCGAACGGTGCGGTGCCGGGCGACGCGAGATATCGGTGCCCACCGAAGCCGAACGCCTTCAGGCCGATTTCGGGTGGGTCCCGACGCGGGAGCTACCGGCTATCGACGTCGGGATCGAGACCGCCCCGCTGCGCCGTCACGGCCTGACCCACTGGCATGACCTCTA
>JAFAWZ010000086.1 GCA_019241495.1 Acidimicrobiales bacterium
TCGGAAGCGGACCGCGCCGTCCTGGCCGTCTCGGGATCGGGCGCCGTATCTCCGACCTGGCGGAGCAGGTCGATGAGCTGCTTGGTGTTGCGCACGAAGTCCCCTCCCGACATCTCCTCGTCCTCGATCACGTCCGCCAGCTCTTCCCCCGCCGCCCATGCGGAAGCCAGCCCGGCGAAACTCGGGTCGGGGCTGCGGGTGAGGGGCAGGCCGGCATCGTCCTCGGCTGCGGTCAGCTCCCCGAAGAGCTGCATCATGGCGACCCAGCGCCGGCGCAGCCTCGGGGTGGGGAACCAGCCATCTCCCTCTTGAGGGGTCCGGCTCTCGTAGGTGAAGAACGAGACGGCCCCGGCCATCTCCGCCTCCGACAGCCCGTCGAGCAGTCCCTGTTCGAGGCACTCGGCGATCAAGAGATCCGACTCGTGGTAGATCCGGGCCAGCCGGGCGCCCCGGTCGGTCAGGCTCCAACCGTCGACATAACCCCACGCCTCGAGCACCCGCAGCACCCGGTCGAACTGACGGGCCAGCGATTCGAGGCGCCCTTTCACCCGGCGCTGTAAACGCTCGACATCGCGGGCCAGCCGGTCGGCCCGATCGAGGGCCCGAAGATGGGCCCGGGCGTCGGGGCATGACGCCACCGGGTGCTGCTCGGCCGCCACGGCCTGCGAGAGGGCCACCTCGCCCCGCCAGTGCTTGCGGGCCTGCGTCGCCACTCCTGAGGCAGAACTGGTCTCGCCGTGAACATCGCCATCCCCACCTCTGTCCCCGTCGCCGTCGCCATCTCCGTCTCCGTCGAGGCGGACCGCCACGAGCGACGAGGCGACTTGGCGCTGGAACCCGTTGTTGTTCGGGGCGTAAGGGGCGGGCAAGGTGACCCGGGCCCGCGCCACGGGTGGAACAAGGAAGTCCCGGGGGCTCAGCGAGACGAGCTTGTGATCGGCCGTCACCGCCCGCAGCCGGACGTCACCACCGCGCCGGCGGGTGGTCGACAGGACGGCCACCCGGCCTCCCTGCCGGCTGCCGGGCACCACCAGGACGTCACCGGGACGGATGCGTTCCAGGGCAGATATGACCTCGGACGCCGTCGACGGGCGTTGCCGGGCCGACTCCTCGCTGGCTCGGACCAGCCGGCGATACTCGTCCACGTCGCCCCGCTCACACGTGGCAGCGAGGCGAGCTTCCTCCAACGCCGCGTCGGCCTGTTCCAGCTGGGTCTCGAGACGAACCACGTCACGGTCCGCCCGGAACTGGGCGAACGACAGGTTGAGCAGGTGGTGGGCCACGTCGGGGGGGTAGCGCCGCACCAGGTTGACGGCCATGTTGTAGGTCGGCCGGAAGCTGCTGGTCAGGGCATAGGTACGGGCGCCCGCCAGCCCGGCTACCTGCTCGAAGGGCACGAAGGGAGACCATGGCACGACCGCGTAACCCACCTCGTCGATGCCGCGCCGGCCGGCTCGCCCGGTCAACTGGGTGTACTCCCCCGGGGTTAGGAACTCGTGGCGCTCACCAGTGAACTTGGTCAGCTTCTCGATGACGACGGTACGGGCCGGCATGTTGATTCCGAGGGAGAGGGTCTCGGTAGCGAACACCGCCTTCACCAGGCCCTCGCTGAAACAGGCCTCGACGGCCTCCTTGAAGGGCGGGACCATCCCGGCGTGGTGGGCGGCGTAGCCGGCTTCCAGGCCGCTCAACCACGAGCCGTAGTCGAGCACCCGCAGGTCGTCGTCCGACAGGGCGTCCACATGCTCCTCGGCCACGGCGCGGATCCTCCGCCGCTCCTCCGGGGAGGTGAGGCGCTTCCCTTCCCGCAAGCACTGGCTCACCGCGTCGTCGCAGGCGGCCCGGGAGAAGATGAAGTAGATGGCCGGTAGCATCTCGTGGTCATCGAGAAGCTCGATCACCTCCGTGCGGCGGGGGGTGAAAAGCCGTCCCCGGGGCCGGCCCCGCATACCGGGATGGCGGAGGGTCTTGGAATCGAGGGCCGAGGCTTCGGGGTTGGGCCGGCCGTCGACCAGGGTCGGCATGAGGAGGAGGCGGTCGCTGCTCTTGTCCCCGAGGAGGTACAGGTCGTGCAGCTCGACCGGGCGCCGCTCCTCGATGATCGCGGTCGTCGCCCCCCTGACGGTCCTGATCCAGTCCGCCAGCTCCTCGGCGTTCGACACCGTCGCGGACAGGCACACCAGGCTCACACCCGGTGGGCTGTGGATGATCACCTCCTCCCACACCGGGCCCCGGTAGGCGTTCTGCAGGTAGTGGACCTCGTCCAGGATGACGTATCGCAGCCCGGCGAGGGACCCCGACGAGGAGTAGATCATGTTGCGCAGAACCTCGGTGGTCATGACCACCACCGGGGCGTTGCCGTTGACCGAGTTGTCACCTGTGAGAAGGCCTACCGACTCGGACCCGTGCCTCTTCACCAGCTCCCAGTACTTCTGGTTGGACAACGCCTTCAGGGGCGTGGTGTAGAAGGCCTTGCCGCCCTCGGCCAGGGCCCGGGCGACGGCGTACTGGGCCACGACCGTCTTGCCCGATCCGGTCGGCGCGGCGACTACGACGCTGCCGCCCACATCGAGGGCGTCGAGAGCCCGGACCTGGAAATCATCCAGCTGGAAGCCGATATCCGACAAGAACTGGCTGCGAACGGGCACGTCGCTACTTCTTCAGGAGGCGACCGACCAGGACGCTCATCTCATAGAGGAAGACCATCGGCACCGCCATGGCCAAGAACGAAAAAGGATCGCTGCTCGGCGTGATGACCGCGGCCACGCCGCAGAGCACGACGATGGCCGGACGTCGCCACCTCCTCCAGGTGGAGCTGGGTACCACTCCGACCAGCTGGAGGAAGACCAGCACCAACGGGTACATGAAGACCGCCCCGAAGACGAGGCACATCGATATGTACAAGGTGAAGTACCGAGATGGCGAGAACAGAGGCACGACACCTGGTCCGCTGACGCTGATGAGCCAGTCGATGGCCTTCGGGAACACGAGGATGGCGGTGGTGACTCCCCCGGCGAACAACCCCACCGCGGCGGCCACGAACGGGGCGATGTAGCGCTTCTCGTTCTTGTACAGGCCGGGAGCCATGAACCGCCAGAGCTCCCAGAACACCACCGGGCAAGCCAGCGCGATCCCCCCGTACACCGACACCTTGAGTCGGGTCGTGAAGCCCTCCAGTGGGCCGGTCGCCACGAGCTGGCCCTTCGTGATGTCCTTGGCCGGGTGGTGGACGACATAGCTGTGGTAGGGCCGGAGCATGAAGTGCACGATGGGGCCGTAGAGGAACCACACGACGATGGCCCCGGCGCCGATGGCGAGGATGGAGACGATCAACCGGGTGCGCAGCTCGGCCAGATGCTCGAACAGCGTCATAGTGCCGGTGTCCCGATCCTCCTGCAGGCGCGCCCCGGCGCCGTTCAGGTCACCAGTTCCTGCTCCGTTTCCTTGTTGGGTACCGACCCCGTCGTTGGTCAAGGCCATGACAGCCCCGGGCTAGTTGAGGCCGGGGTCGTCCGGCGAGGCCGGCCAGCCCGGCCAGCCCGGCCCGCCGTGCGGGGACGGAGTGATGGCAGGACCGGTCGCAACCGGTTCGGGAGGGGCCAGCGTCGAGGTGACCGCGTCGCGCACCGAGCGGCGGATGTCTCCTGAGGTGGGCAGTTGCAGATCGCCCAGCGCAGCCCCCACTGCCTCACCCGGCTGGTGGAGCGCTTCTCGTACCTCGGACTGGAAGGAGCTGGACATGTTCTTCAGCTGACCCATGATGCGCCCCAGGCTGCGGGCCGCCCCCGGCAACCGCTCGGGTCCGAGCACCACCAGGGCCAGGATCCCCAGCACCAGAATCTTCTCAGGGCTGAGATCGAGCACGCCAACCGATTGTAGCGGTGC
>JAFAWZ010000141.1 GCA_019241495.1 Acidimicrobiales bacterium
CACGTCGACCGCGTCGCGGAACGGGCCGTAGAGGGCCGAGGCGTACTTGGCCGCGTAGGCCAGGATCGCCACGTGCTCGTGGCCGTCCTCGTCGAGGGCGTCGCGGATGGCCGCCACCTGCCCGTCCATCATCCCCGAGGGGGCGACCACGTCGGCTCCCGCCTCGGCCTGAGCCAGGGCGACGGAGGCGTAGAGGTCGAGGGTGGCATCGTTGTCCACTTGGCCGTCGGAGGTGAGGACGCCGCAGTGCCCGTGGTCGGTGTACTCGTCGAGGCAGAGGTCGGCCATGAGCGCCAGCCGGTCGCCGTGGTCGTCGCGCAGATCGGCCAGGGCCCGCTGCACTATGCCGTCGGAATCCCAGGCCTGGCTGCCCTCGGGATCCTTCCGGGCCGGGACTCCGAACAGCACCACGGCCGGGATCCCCAGCCCGTGGAGGCGGCGGGCCTCTTTGACCAGGCTTTCGAGGGTGTGCTGGACGACCCCCGGCAACGACTCGATGGGATGAGGGGCGTCGATTCCCTCCCGCACGAACAACGGGGCGATGAGGTCGCCAGGAGTAAGGGCGGTCTCGGCGACCATCTCACGGATGGTGGGATGGCGGCGCAGCCGGCGCATGCGGACATCGGGGAACCCCATCAGGGTCTCAAGCTACCCCTCGGGTCGCCCTTCGGTGGCGCCGGCTCCCGGAGGGAGCGGGGCCGGGCGGGGGTCACCGTTTTCTGCGGTCGCTGGTCGTCGAAATATGGCAACCAGCGTCCGCAGATGAATGAAGTGTCCCCAGAAAACAAGGGACTCGGGCGGGGGGCCCGGAGTCGGCAGGAGCTCGGGGACGGGGGGGTTGACACTAGAGGGCACTAGAGTTCAGCCGGAGGCGACGACGACATCATGACCCCCCCGCATTACCGCCGCCCCGGTTGGTTCACCCGCAACCTGTTCAACCGGGCTGTAGCCACCGCGACGCGGCTCGGGATCAGCGTCTGGGGATCACGGATCCTCGAGACCACAGGCCGCACCTCGGGGCTGCCCCGGCGCACGCCCGTCAACCTGCTGACCTACGGGGGCCGCGAGTATCTCGTCTCCCCCCGGGGGGAGACGCAGTGGGTTCGCAACGCCCGGGCGGCGGGCGGGCGGATGACCCTGATCCTCGGTCGGAAACGCCGCGAAGTCATCGGGACCGAGCTGGCCGACGAGGACAAGGTCGAGGTCCTGCGCGCCTACCTCACCCGCTGGAAGATGGAGGTGGGTGTGTTCTTCGGGGGCGTGGGACCCGACTCGAGCGACGAGCAGATCCGAGCCATCGCCGGCCGCCACCCGGCCTTCGCGGTCACGGCGAGCTAGGCAGCACCGCCACCAGGGCCGAGACCAACCCAACCACCGACGGCGAGCCGGCGACCCGGGTAATGGGCAAGCCGGCGTTCCGGGCGCTCGACTCGGTGACCGGGCCGATGCACACCACCACCGGGGGGCAGGTGTCGGCCCCGCAGGCCTCCACGAACCCGGTGACCGTGGACGACGAGGTGAAGCACACCGCGTCGGCGCCAGCCACCTCCTTGCGGGTCTCCTCGTCGGCGGTGAGCCTCACCGTCCGGTAGGCCTCGACGAGGTCGACCTCCCACCCGGCCCGACGCAACCCCTCGACGAGCACGTCCCGGCCCTCGGCGGCTCGGGGGAAGAGAACCCGCCTGGAAGTGGCCGAGGGGGGCGCCGGGAACACCTCCAGCAGGCCGTCCGCCTGCGGGCGAGCCGGGACCAGGTCGGCGACCAGCCCCCGAGCCGCCAAGGCTGCGGCGGTGGCCGGTCCCACGGCGGCGATCGAGGTGTCGCGGAAGGCGCGCCGATCGGGCACACGGTCCAACAGAGCCCCTACCGCGTTGGCCGACGTGAAGACCACCCAGCGGTAGGTCGGCAACGCCCGGGCCGCCCGTTCCAACCCGGCGCCGCCGTCGTGGGGAGCCGAGATCCGGATGGTCGGCACCTCGATCACCCGGGCGCCCAGGTCATGAAGGCGGCGGGACAGCTCCGATGCCTGGTCCCGGGCCCGCGTCACCACGATGCGCCGACCGAACAACGGACGGCTCTCGTACCAAGCCAGGTCCAATCCCGCCACGGACCCGACGACGATGGTCGCCGGCGGCTCCATGGCCATCGTGGCCAGCTCGTCCAAGCGGCCACGCACCGACTTCTGTTCGGGCCGGGTCCCCCAGTGGACGGCCACGACCGGGGTGGCAGGATCCAGGCCTCCGTCGATCAGGCGCGCCGCAATGGACGCCCGATGCGCCACCCCCATGAGCACCACGATGGTGCCACCCGCCGCCGCGAGGGCCTCCCAGTTCGTCTCGCGGTCCACGGCGTGGCGGCTGTGCCCCGTCACCACCGTGAAAGACGTGGCCCGGCCCCGATGGGTGACCGGCACGCCTGCGTAGGCCGGGACGGCGACAGCCGAAGTGATCCCCGGCACCACCTCGAAGTCGACCCCAGCGGCCTGGAGCGCAGCCGCCTCCTCCCCACCCCGGCCAAACACGAACGGGTCCCCGCCCTTCAGCCGCACGACCACCGCGCCGGTGCGACCCTCGGTGACCAGCACCTCGTTGATGGCGTCCTGATCGACGGGCCCGCCCGGCGACTTGCCCACGTCGACCAGGCGGGCGCTGGACCGGGCGAGGTCCAAGAGGCGGGCGTCGGCCAGCCGGTCGTGGACGACCACGTCGGCCCGGGCGAGCAACTCGGCGCCCCGGACGGTAAGCAGCCCCGGGTCGCCCGGACCGGCGCCCACGAGGTAGACGGTCACGGCTCCCCCGTCCCGGGGACGGCGGAGCCGCCGGCCACACTGGTTCGCTCCACCAGGTCGCTCACTCCTCCCCCCTGCCCGGGACGGCGGAGCCGCCGGCCACACTGGTTCGCTCCACCACGTCGCTCACGAGCTCCCCCCTGCCCGGGACGGCGGAGCCGCCTGCCACACTGGTTCGCTCCACCACGTCGCTCACGAGCTCCCCCCTGCCTGGGACGGCGGAGCCGCCTGCCACACTGGTTCGCTCCACCACGTCGCTCACGAGCTCAGCAACTCCCGACCACCGGCCTGAAGCAGTTGCTCGGCCACGTCCTCGCCGCTGGAGCGGGGACCTTCGAGAGCCGCCCTCAGCACGACCCGGCCGTCTGGGGAGGCCATCATGGCCTCGATCTGGACCGTCTCTGGACCCACGGCCTGAGCGTAGGCCCCGACCGGCAAGTCGCATCCACCACCCAGGCGGGCCAGGAAGGCCCGCTCCGCGTCGGCGCACAGGTGGGCGGCGGGGTCGTCGATGGTGGCCAACGCGGCGAGCCCCGATTCGTCTTCGACCCGGCACTCGACCGCGATGGCGCCCTGCCCGACCTGGGGCAGCATCACTGAGACCGGGAGGATCTCGGCTGCACAAGAAGCCAGGCCCAGGCGATCGAGGGCGGCCTGGGCCACGACGACCGCCCCACCTGGGGGGACCTTGCCGAGGCGGGCGGCGATGTTGCCCCGCAGGCTGGTGAAGGTCAGGTCCGGGCGCAGCCAGGCCAGCTGGGCCCGGCGCCGTACCGACCCGGTCGCCACCGGGGCGCCTGGCGCGAGTGAGGACAACGGCGTGCCGACCAGGGCGTCGCGGGGGTCGGCCCGGGGGGGAACCGCGCCGATGGTCAGGTCTGGATGAGAACGCGAGGGCAGGTCCTTGGCCGAGTGGACGGCGAGGTCGGCCCGGCCGTCGAGCACCGCGGCCTGGACCTCCTTCACGAACACCCCCTGGCCGCCGATCTCCCACACCGGCTGGTCCGCCCGCTGATCGCCGGTCGTCTCGACAACCACCAGGTCCACCGGGCCGACCGCCCCGGCCGCTCTCAACCGGTCGGCCACGTAGGCGGCCTGCCAGCGGGCAAGGGGGCTGCCCCGGGTGGCGATACGCAAGCTAGAGGCCGAAGAGCCGGCGCAAGGCCTGGGCCAACTGATCCCCCACAGGAGTATCGACGCCCGCCTTGAGAGCGACGGTCGGGTCGTGCAGCAGCTTGGCCACGATGCCTCGGCTGAGGGACTCCACCGCCCTCATCTGGCTCTCCGACAACCCGGCCAGGCGGCTCTCGAAACGGTCGAGCTCGGTCCGGCGGATCTCCTCGGCTCGGTCGTGCAAGGCGGCCACCAACGGTGCGACCTGGCGTTCCGCGGCGAGTCCCAGGT
>JAFAWZ010000004.1 GCA_019241495.1 Acidimicrobiales bacterium
CAATCGGAGTACTTCAACCGGGCCCGGCGCTACCAGGAGTCGAAGGGTCTGTCTCCCCTCGAGGATCAGGCGCTCGACATGTGGGAGCATTGCCTGGTCGGCTTGGAGAGCGACCCCTGGTCGCTCGATCGCGAGTGTGACTGGGTAATCAAGCACCGCCTCATCGAACGGTACCGGACCAGTCGCCAGATGCCTCTCACTCATCCGAAGGTGGCCTTGATCGACCTCCAGTACCACGACGTCAACCGGCAGCGGGGGCTTTTCTACAAGCTGCAGGAGGCCGGCATGGTGGATCGCACCTGCACCGATGAGGCCATCGACGCCGCCGTGGAGGATCCGCCTCAAACGACCAGGGCCAAGTTGCGAGGCGAGTTCATCCGCCGGGCCAAGGAGCGTCGGCGGGACTTCACCGTCGACTGGGTGCATTTGAAGCTCAACGACCAGGCCCAGCGGACGGTTCTCTGCAAAGATCCGTTCAAATTCCGCGACGAGCGGGTCGAAAAGCTCATCGCCTCCCTGTAGCTGGCCGCCAGATGGATCGGTTGGAACGCCTGGTCAACCTGGTCGCCGCCCTGTTGGAGACGCCGCGACCGCTGACCCGCTTCGAGATCGGCGAGCGGATCGAGGGCTACTCGGCCGACCCGCAGGCGTTCCGTCGGAATTTCGAGCGCGACAAGGACCTGCTGCGCCAGATGGGCTTCCCGCTCGTGACCGAGACCGACCCGGGCCAGCCCGAGGAGGTCGGCTACCGCATACCGAGAGAGCTCTACGAGCTACCCGACCCCGGACTGGAAGACGCCGAGCTGGCCGCTCTGCGGCTGGCCGCCTCGGCCGTGCAGGTGGAAGGGGAGTGGCCTGACGAAGCGGTCGTGATGGCTCTGCGCAAACTCGGAGGGGCGGTGGGCGATACCGGCCGGCGACGCCAGGCTCCTGCATCGGAACCCACCGGCCTGGCCGCCCTGCCGGCCGGCGAGGCGGCGGCCACCGCGTTCGCCGCAGTGGCAGAGCGCCGCCGGGTCACGTTCACCTACCACGGTGAGGAACGCCTGGTGGATCCGTGGCGACTCTCGTTCCACCGGGGTCACTGGTATCTCGCCGGGATGGACCACGGCCGGGCCGGAGAGCGGCTGTTCCGCCTCGACCGCCTCGAGAGCCCGATGACCCCGACCGGCCCCGCCGCTGCCTTTGCCCGACCGGACCGGGCTCAGACGGCCCCGCCCCCCGCGTGGCGCCTGGGCGAAGAAGAGGAACAGATCGCCCGCCTCCTCGTGGATGCTGATCACGTCAAGTGGGCCAGGCAGGCACTGGGTGAAGAGGCGCTCAGGGAGACGCGGCCGGACGGGTCGGTCGTCTTCGAGGTGGCGGTCACCAGCCCGGCGTCGTTCCGCAGCTTCGTGCTGGGTTATCTCGAGCACGCCGAGATCCTCGGCCCCCCGTCCCTGCGCGCCGACATGGTCAGCTGGCTGCAACACATCGCCGGAGCGAGACAGTGAGCCGGGAGGCCGCGGACGCTCGTCTCGGCCGGCTGCTCGCCATCGTGCCCTGGATCGCAAGCCACGACGGGCCGACCCTCGACGAGGTGTGCCGCCGATTCGGTGTGGCCGAGAGGGATCTGCTCGCCGATCTGAACCTCCTGTTCATGTGCGGGGTGTACCCCTTCACCCCTGACGTGCTGATAGACGTCAACATCGCCGACGGGAGGGTGTGGATCAACATGGCCGACTACTTCCGCCGGCCGTTGCGCCTGAACCCCCAGGAGGCTCTCGCCCTCGTGGCGGCGGGACGGGCCTTCCTGGCGGTGCCCGGGGCCGACCCGGAGGGGGCTCTCGCCACCGCCCTGGACAAGCTCCAAACCGTCCTGGCGGTCGAGCCGGGGGCTCTCGACGACGGGCTGGAGGTGGAGCTGGGCGCGGTGGCTCCCGGAGTGCTGGACGCCTTGCGATCGGCGGCTCGCGACCGGACCAAGGTGCGTATCGATTACTACTCGTTCGGCCGCGACCGTTACAGCACCCGGCTGGTGCACCCGTGGCGGGTGTTCAGCTCAGGCGGGCAGTGGTACCTGTCGGGGTGGTGTGAGACGGTGGCGGCCGAGCGGTTGTTCCGCCTCGATCGAATCGTGTCGCTCTACGCGACGTCGGAGCGCTTCGAGCTCCCCCCCGAGACCACCGGGGTGGGCCGTGGCGCGGTGTACGAGCCGGGCCCGGACGAGCCGGTCTGGGTGCTCGACCTGAAGCCCCCCGCCCATTGGATCGCGGAGCAGTATCCCAACGACTCGGTAGAGGCCCGACCGGACGGCATACTGCGGGTGCGGCTGCGCAGCAGCCAGACGGCTTGGATCGAGCGGCTGCTGCTGCGGGCCGGTGACCAGCTCGAGGTCGTGCAGGGGGACGTCACCCTGGCCGGGGTGGCCGCGACCCGCCTCCTCGGGCGCTACGAGCCGTAAAGCCTGTACCGGCCACGGTCCCAGGGCCGAACGGTGCTTGGCTAGGGTGAACCGCCGTGCCGGCGCCCGAACCCCAAGAGGCCGTGACGGGCGAGCAGACCCCGCACCCCGCGGCCAACGGAGCCGATACGGGGGCGGCGCCCGCGACGCAGTCGTCGTCGCCGGTCCCCGGGCGCAGCCGAACCCGCAAGGCGGTGATCGAGTGGGGCGCCATCTTGGTCGTGGCGGTCCTCGCCGCGGTGATCCTGCGCACCTTCATCGTCCAGCCGTACTTCATCCCTTCAGGTTCGATGGAGCCGACACTGAAGGTCGGCGACAAGGTCCTCGTGAACAAGCTGAGTTACGACCTGCATTCGATCCACCGCGGTGACGTCGTGGTGTTCAAGAAGCCGCCCCATGACTACAGCCCCGGCATCAAGGACTTGATCAAGCGGGTCATCGGGCTGCCCAACGAGACCATCTCGGCCTCGAACGGGAGCGTGTACATCAACGGGCAGCGGTTGAACGAGCGGTGGTTGCCCAAAGGCACCGAGACCGCCGATTTCGCGCCTGTGCACGTCCCGGCCGGCCAGTACTTCGTGATGGGCGACAACCGGGGCAACTCGGCGGACAGCCGAGTGATCGGGACCATCCCCAAGAACCTGATCGTGGGCCGTACCTTCCTCGTCGTCTGGCCCATCTCCCACATCGGGACGCTGTAGCTGGCGCCTTCGGCGCCCCGCCTGGGGCCCCGACCCCAGGCTCCTCCGAGCGGCGGGGACCCCCACCCCGCCGCCGGCCGTGGTAGCCGTTACGGGCGGCGCCGCCGGATGGCGGTCATCATGCGATCCACGTGGTCGGAGTAGAGGCCGTCCACGCCGCAGTCGAGAAGAGTGTCGATGTCGGCCCGAGACTGGGCGTCCCACCCGAACGCAGCCAGCCCGGAGGAGTGGACCTCGCCGACCCGGTCCCGGTTCCACTGGTTGCGATGCAGGTTGATGGCGCTCACCCCGACCTGGGCCAGTCGGGCGGCGTGGCCGGCCAGTCCCTCGCGCATCTTGGCCAGGCTGGTCGACTCGACGAGGTGGGCGCCGGAGGCCGACCGCGTCGAGGCGGTCGGCTGACGCCAGTCCGCTCCGCAGAGCCAGAGCCGCCCGGCTGCCCCCGCGCCCTGGGCCGTGTCGATGATGGCGCCGAGGGCAGCCGGGTCCTTCACATCGAGCGACAGCTCGAAAGCCGATCCGCACCGGCCATAGAGCTCTTCGAGGGACGGTATGTGCCCGGGCAGGGACGCGCGAGGTAGGACCGAGAGGGGCCGGCGGCGCCAGAACGGTCCGGCGACCCCATCATGATCGAGGACGACCACGCCGTCCGCGGTGAGCCAAGCGTCGCTCTCGAGACCGGTGGCACCCAGCTCGAGGGCCCGCTCGAACGCGTCCAGAGTGTTCTCGCGGCGCTCGTCCCTGGCCCCCCGGTGGGCGAAACCTATGGGAGCTCGGGCCCCGGCCGGCGATGTGGCCATTTCCGTCTCTGTCCCTTTTGCACGCTTCGGTATTCAAGTTCGATGTCGGGGTGCCGATGCAGGTTATGTGAGCAACGGCCGAACGAGGCGAAAGAACCAGGCGTCCGCCATCGTGCGGGCCACCTGCCCCACCTGCGGCGACGTGGAGCTGAGCGTCACCGAGGTCCAGGTCCAGATCTGCGTGACGACGGCGGCGTCGACGTACTCGCTCTTGTGCCCGAGCTGCCGAGTGATCGTCAACAAGCAGGCCAACGAGTCGGTCGTCGAGTCGCTGGCCGCGGCCGGAGCCCGCATGATGGTTTGGACGTTGCCGGCCGAGCTGGACGAGCCGAAGCTCGGGCCCAAGATCACCTACGACGACCTGCTCGAATTCCACCTCGGCCTGGAGGGCGAGACCTGGCAGGAAGAGCTGGCGGCGCTGGCCGCCAACGGCTAGAACGGTCGCCGTGCACCTGAGCCCGCTCTGGATCGTCCCGTTGATCGCCGGCGGCGTCGCCGCGGGGGTGCTGGCCGTGGCCGCCGGAGCATTGCGCCGCGAGGTCGCCCGTCTCCAGCGGGCCATGCGGCCGCTGCGAGTGACGGCCCGGCGCCGCCACTAGAACCGGCCGGCGCGGCGCCGGGACGAATGGCGGGGGATCGACGAGTGGGCACTTTTTGGTGACTGGGCAGTTTTGCCGCATATAGCCGGAACACTGCCCACTCGATG
>JAFAWZ010000015.1 GCA_019241495.1 Acidimicrobiales bacterium
CAAGGTGAAGGGCGGAAAAGAAATCCTCAAGGGCATCTACCTCTCGTTCTTCCCCGGCGCGAAGATCGGCGTGCTCGGCCCGAACGGCGCCGGCAAGTCGACGCTGCTGCGCATCATGGCCGGCGTCGACAAGGAGTTCATGGGCGAGGCGCGCCCCGACCCGAAAGCGAAGGTCGGCTTTCTGCCCCAGGAGCCGCAGCTCGACCCGAAGCTCGACGTGAAGGGCAACGTGGAGCTCGGCGTGAAGCCGGTGAAAGACCTGCTCAACCGCTTCAACGAGGTCAGCGAGGCGATGGGCCAGCCCGACGCCGACTTCGACAAGCTGCTCGCCGAGCAAGCCGACCTCCAGGACCGCATCGACGCGGCCGGGGCGTGGGAGCTCGACCGCCGGCTCGACATCGCCATGGACGCCCTGCGCCTGCCCCCGGGGGATGCGGCGGTGGATACGTTGTCCGGTGGGGAGAGGCGGCGAGTGGCGTTGTGCCAGCTGCTGCTGTCGTCGCCCGACCTGTTGTTGCTCGACGAGCCGACCAACCATCTCGATGCCGAATCGGTGGCGTGGCTCGAGCGGACTCTCCAGGACTACCCCGGCACAGTGGTGGCGGTCACCCACGATCGGTACTTCCTCGACAACGTGGCGGGATGGATCCTCGAGCTCGACCGCGGCTTCGGTATCCCCTGGGAAGGCAACTACTCGTCGTGGTTGGAGCAGAAGCAGGCCCGCCTGGCCGGGGAGGAGAAGGCCGACCGGGCCCGCCAACAGACGCTCGAGCGTGAGCTGGAGTGGATCCGCATGTCTCCCCGGGCCCGCCAGACCAAGAGCCGGGCTCGCATAACGGCCTACAACCAGCTGGTAGCCGACGCCGAGGCCGCCTCCGCCGAGCGAGGTCCGCAAAAGCTCGAGATCACCATCCCGCCCGGACCCCGGCTGGGCGAGCTGGTCGTCGAAGCGTCAGCCCTCTGCAAGGGATTCGGGGACCGGTTGCTCATCGATGGCTTGTCGTTCTCCCTGCCGCCCGGCGGGATCGTCGGGGTGATCGGGCCGAACGGCGCGGGCAAGACCACGTTGTTCCGGATGATCACCGGCGCGGAAGTGCCCGATGACGGGTCGCTGCGCACCGGCGATTCGGTGTCGCTCGCCTATGTCGACCAGTCCCGTGATTCCCTCGATGCGGCCAAGACGGTCTTCGAGGAGGTGGCCGACGGCCAGGATCGCCTGGTGGTCGGCGGCCGGGAGCTGCACGGCCGCGCCTATGTCGCCGGCTTCGGGTTCAAAGGCAGCGACCAGCAGAAGCGGATCGGGGACCTGTCAGGTGGTGAGCGCAACCGGGTGCACTTGGCCAAGGTGCTGCGCACCGGCGGCAACGTCCTGTTGCTCGACGAACCGACCAACGACCTCGACGTGGACACGCTGCGCGCCCTCGAGGACGGCCTGCTGGCCTTCCCGGGGTGCGCGGTGGTGATCAGCCACGACCGGTGGTTCTTGGACCGGGTGGCGACCCACGTGCTCGCCTTCGAGGGCGACTCCGAGGTCCGCTGGTGGGAGGGGAACTTCTCCGACTACGAGGCCGACCGCAAGAAGCGCCTCGGCGGGGACGCCGACCAGCCCCACCGGATCCGGTACAAGCCGCTGGCCCGGGGCTAGAAACCTAGGACTGCCACTCCTCCAGCTCCAGGCGGAGAGCCAAGACCTCCTCGCGAAGCTGGGCCACCTCGCCCCGGAGCTTGTCGAGCTCGGCGTTCAGGTCCCGTCTCTCAGCGGTCACAGCCTCGCTGGTTGCTGGCCGG
Source organism: Acidimicrobiales bacterium (assembly GCA_019241495.1). Lineage (GTDB taxonomy): Bacteria > Actinomycetota > Acidimicrobiia > Acidimicrobiales > Palsa-688 > JAFAWZ01. The sequence goes on from JAFAWZ010000015.1 coordinate 1,789, forward strand.
TCGTAGGCCGCCTCCCCCGCCCCAGTTGGCTCTGCCGCCCCAGTTGGCTGTGCCGCCCCAGTTGGCTCTGCCGCCTCTGTCGGCGCCTGGCCGGCCAGCAGCTGGGCCCAGCGCTCCTCCTTCTGACCCGGGCGGCGGGCCAGGCGGGCGACCACCGGGTCCTGCCACCGGGTCAGGCCCTCAAGATCCGATTCCACCTCGTCCACGCCGTCGAACTTGGCCATGCGCTCGGTCCGGGCGCGCAGCTCCCCTGAGGTCTGCGGGCCGCGCAGGAGCAGCACCGCGACCAAGGCGAGCTGGCGGGCGTCGAGGGCGAGCGTCTCGTCGAGGACGTGGCGATAGCGAACCACCGAGCGGCCGTGGGAGGGCAGGACGAACCGAACCAGCCCCTTTTGCTTCAAGCCGGCCAGGGCGGCCTCGACGTCTGCCTCGGCAAAAGCCACGACCGGATCACGGTTGGAGGCCTGGTTGCAAGCGAGGGTCAGGCTGTTCAACGAGAGCGGGTACTGCTGGGGGGTGGTGAGCTGCTTCTCGATCAGGCTCCCCACCAGCCGGCCCTCGACCGCGTCCAGGAGCATGCTGGCGAGCATAAGCGCCCGGCCGAGGCCGTCGGGTTCCGGGTCCTTCGCTAGCTTGCCGCCGTGAGTTCTCTCCGGGTGATCCGGCGCGACCCTACGACCCCCGGCCCGGCCGGGTCCGGCTCGGTGGTCCTGGTGCATGGCGCCATGGACCGCGCCAGCAGCTTCACCCGGCTGATGGCCAAGCTGCCTGACTGGACCAGATTGGCCTACGACCGGCGCGGCTATGCCGGCTCGGCCGAGACCGGACCGCCTTCCAGCTTCGCCGAGCAGGTGGAGGACCTGCTCGCCGTTCTGGAGCAAAATCCCCCGCGCTCACCGCCCGTCGCTTTCGGCCACAGCTTCGGAGGCGACGTGGTGCTCGCCGCTCTGGCCGAGCACCCCACCCTGTTCTCCGCTGCGGTCGTCTGGGAACCGCCCCAGCCCTGGCTGCCATGGTGGCCCAACGGTGTGGGCCGGCACGGCCCCAGTCCGGAGCTCGAACCCGAGGAACGGGCCGAGTGGTTCATGCGCCGTATGGTCGGAGACCGGATCTGGGAGCGCCTGCCCTCCTCCACCCGGGCCCGGCGGCGGGCCGAGGGGGCCACCCTCGACGCCGAGCTGCAGAGCCTCTCGAACGTGCCCGCCTTGGAGCCCCGGCGCATCGGGGTGCCCGTCATCGTGGGGCGAGGCGGCCGATCCTGGACGTACCAGCGCCGCGGGGTGGAAGAGCTGGCCGCCGCCCTCCCCCGCGGTGA
>JAFAWZ010000121.1 GCA_019241495.1 Acidimicrobiales bacterium
TTGGGAGCGAACCCGTGTGGCGGACCGGGCCACACCCGCAAGGGGGTGGGCCGGTGAGCGACCTTGGGAGCGAACCCGTGTGGCGGACCGGGCCACACCCGCAAGGGGGTGGGCCGGTGAGCGACCTTGGGAGCGAACCAATGGACACAGACTGGGGCACGTCCCCGTGGGAGGTGCTCTAGTGGCAGAAACCGAGCGTCATTCGTACGACGTGGTCGTCATCGGGGCGGGAGGCGCCGGCCTCCGAGCGGCCATTGCGGCCCACGAGGCCGGGGCCAAGACCGCAGTGGTGTGCAAGAGCCTGCTGGGCAAGGCCCACACAGTCATGGCCGAGGGCGGGATCGCGGCAGCCATGGGGAACCTGTGGCCGGAGGACAACTGGAAGGTCCACTTCCGAGACACCATGCGGGGCGGGAAGCTGCTCAACCACTGGCGCATGGCCGAGCTCCACGCCAAAGAGGCGCCGGAGCGGGTGTGGGAGTTGGAACAGTGGGGCGCGTTGTTCGACCGGACACCGGATGGTTTGATCAGCCAACGGGACTTCGGCGGCCACCGCTACGCCCGCCTGGCCCACGTGGGCGACCGGACCGGCCTGGAGATGATCCGCACCCTCCAGCAGCGGACCGTGTCGGTCGGTATTGACGTCTTCATGGAGTGCACGATCACCAACCTGCTGAAAGACGCAGGGCGAATCTCTGGAGCCTTCGGGTACTGGCGCGAGAGTGGCCGCTTTGTCACCTTCGAATCCCCGACCGTGGTGCTGGCGACGGGCGGCATCGGCAAGTCGTGGAAGGTGACGTCCAACTCCTGGGAGTACACAGGAGACGGGCACGCCTTGGCCATGCGGGCCGGCGCCGGCCTCGTCAACATGGAGTTCATCCAGTTCCACCCCACCGGCATGGTCTGGCCGCCGTCGGTGCGGGGCATCTTGGTGACCGAATCGGTCCGAGGCGACGGCGGGGTGCTCAAGAACTCCGACGGAGAGCGGTTCATGTTCAACTACATCCCGGAGTTTTTCAAGGCCGAGACGGCTGACACCATCGAGGAAGCCGACCGCTGGTACGAAGACAAGAAGAACAACCGGCGGCCCCCTGAGCTCCTCCCCCGTGACGAAGTGGCCCGGGCCATCAACAGCGAGATCAAGGCCGGGCGCGGATCACCCCACGGCGGCGTGTTCCTCGACATCGCCAGCCGCCGCTCCGCCGAGTACATCCAAAAGCGCCTTCCCTCCATGTACCACCAGTTCAAGGAGCTGGCCGGGGTCGACATCACCAACGAGCCCATGGAGATCGGGCCCACCTGCCACTATCTGATGGGCGGGGTCGAGGTCGATCCCGACAGCGCGTCGTCCACCGTCCCCGGCCTCTACGCGGCCGGTGAGGTGGCGGGTGGCATGCACGGCGCCAACCGCTTGGGCGGCAACTCGCTCGGCGACCTTCTCGTGTTCGGTAAGCGGGCCGGCGAGTACGCGGCCCAGTACGCCGCGGAGGTGAAGAGCAGTCGCCCCGCCGTGTCAGAGAGCGACATCGATACAGCCGCAGCTGAGGCGCTCGAGCCGTTCAACGCTGAGGGCGGCGAGAACCCCTATACGTTGCACCAGGACCTGCAGAACGTGATGCAGAATCTGGTCGGGATCATCCGCACTGAGGCAGAGCTCTCGAGCGCCGTCAAAGAGATCGACGGCCTGCGCCACCGGATAGGCAATCTCTCGGTGGAGGGCCACCGCCAGTACAACCCGGGGTGGAACCTGGCCATCGATCTGCGCAACATGCTCGTGGTGTCCGAGGCGGTGGCCAAGGCGGCGCTGGAGCGCCGGGAGAGCCGGGGCGGCCACACCCGAGACGACTACCCGATGACCGACTACGAATTCTGGGGCAAGCGGAATCTGATCTGCGAGCTCGCATCCAGTGGCGAGGTGACCATCCGCCAGCAGCCCTTACCCGAACCCCCGCCCGAGCTGGCGGAGCTCTTGGAGGACCACTAGATGGGTTATGACCTGAATCTTCGGATATGGCGCGGCGACGCCTCGGGCGGGGAGCTGACCGACTTCGTAGTTCCAGTCGATGAGGGCGAGGTAGTGCTCGACGCCATCCACCATGTGCAGGCCATGCATGCCGGGGACCTCTCCGTGCGGTGGAACTGCAAGGCGGGCAAGTGCGGTTCCTGCTCGGCCGAGATCAACGGCCGGCCCCGACTGATGTGCATGACCCGGTTGTCCGACTACGCAGAGGACGAGGTGATCACGGTCACCCCCTTGCGGACCTTCCCGGTGATCAAGGACCTGGTGACCGATGTGAGCTTCAACTACGTCAAGGCGGCCGAGGTTCCCGCCTTCACCCCCACCTCAGAGCAGCCCCAAGCGCCGTTCCGCATGGCCCAGGTGGACGTGGAGCGCTCGCAGGAGTTCCGCAAGTGCATCGAGTGCTGGCTGTGCCAGAACACCTGCCACGT
>JAFAWZ010000242.1 GCA_019241495.1 Acidimicrobiales bacterium
GTGTCGCGTGCCGTGGCCCGGCGTTTGATGGCGGCGGGCCAGCCCGGCTCGATGGTCAACGTCGGGGTCAACTACCAGGTGGGCGGGGCGCCCGGCCTGGCCCACTCGGCGGCCGCCAAGGCCGGGGTGCTGAACCTCACCCAGAGCACCGCGCTGGAATGGGCCCGCCAGGGGATCAGGGTGAATTGCGCGGTACCCGGTTTCTTCCCGAACCCCACGGTCCTGGCCCAGCTGTTTCCTGGGGAGACCATGGAAGACGCCCGGGCCCGGGGAGCGAGGGAGATCCCGGTGGGCCGGGCGGGGGAGCTGCACGAGTTCGCGTGGGCTGTCACCTACTTGCTGTCGGACTACTCGGCGTTTGTGACCGGTGCGGTTCTTCACGTGGATGGCGGCTCGGGGCTTCGGCGCGGGCGTGGCGACTTCGTTGAGTAGACCCCGACGGGTTGCCGCTTCCTCCGGCATTCTGGCATCCTGGGTCCACGACTCAACACCCGGGCATTGATGGCATGACCGACGAAGGACTGGTCCGGACCAACCTCGACGAGCTCCTCCGCGCTGCGGACCGGACCGACAGCGAGGCGTTCCTCGGGCACCAGTTCGACCTGGGTCTGGCGCGTGTGCATTTCCCCCAGGGGAGGGGTGGGCTGGGCGTCAGCCCGAAGCTGCAGCCACTCGTCCAGCAGGCGATCGCGGACGCCGATGCGCCCATCCTGCCCTGGAACGTGGGGCCCGGCATGGCGGCGCCGACCATCGTCACGCACGGCACGCCCGACCAGCAGGATCGGTTCTTACGCCCCCTCTTCAGCGGCGCGGAGGTGTGGTGCCAGCTCTTCAGCGAACCCGGAGCGGGATCGGACCTGGCCGCACTGGCGACAAGCGCGAGGCGCGACGGCGACGTGTGGACCGTGAACGGGCAGAAGGTCTGGACCTCGGTTGCCCACCTGTCGAACTGGGGACTCCTGCTGGCTCGCACGGATCCCGACCAACCCAAGCACAAAGGCCTGACGGTCTTCGTCTTGGATATGCACGGCCCTGGGGTCGAGGTCCGGCCCTTGCGCCAGATGTCGGGGCATGCGGAGTTCAACGAGGTTTTCATCACCGACGCGGCTGTGCCTGACGACCGCCGTATCGGCCCGGTGGGCGAAGGGTGGCGGGTGGCACTCACGACGCTCATGAACGAGCGCTTCGCCATCGGAGGCGCCCAGCCCCGGCAGGGAGAGGGCCTGATAGAGGACGCCATCAAGGCCTGGGAGCAGGGCGGTCGGCGCGACGGGGTATGGCAGGATCGGCTGGTCCGGCTCTGGGTCCGAGCCGAGGTGCAACGCCTGACGAACATACGCGCTGCTCAACGTCGCTCCCTGGGTGTGCCCGGCCCGGAGGGCTCGATCAGCAAGCTCGCGTTCGCCGAGCTGGCCAAGGACATAGCGGATTTCACGATGGACTCGAGAGGACCGGCGGCCCTGCTCTGCACGCCATACGAGGCCGTCGGCCGCGACACGGACGACCCGACGATCGCCTTCGTGCGCGCTCAGTCGCGCTCGATCGGGGGAGGGACGTCCGAGGTGATGCGCAACATCATCGGCGAGCGGGCCCTCGGGCTGCCTGGAGACCTGCGCGTCGACAAGGATCGCCCCTGGAGCGAAGTGCTGCGCAGCTGACGCGGCGAGCATACGAGGACGAAGCGAGGAGACCATGACTGCCCGACTGCTCCTGAACGAAGACGTCAAGCCGGCCGAGGCCGTGGCGCTGGCCCTGGTGGACGCCGGTGTCGACACGGTGTTCGGCCTGCCTGGCTCGTGGACGGTGCCCATCTTCGGTGCCCTGAACCATCACCGCGAGGCCATTCGAACCGTGCTGGTGCGTGAAGAGGCCCGGGCGGGGATCATGGCCGAGGTCTACAGCCGCATGACCGGCCGACCCGCCGTCTGCATGGGTCAGGGCGCCTTCATGACCCATGCCAGCATCGGCTTGATCGAAGCACTCCAGTCGTCCACGCCCATGCTGTTGCTCTCCGAGCTGGCCGACTCCTCCCCGTACGAGTTCGAGGGCACCCAAGCCAACGGCACCGGCTCCTACGGCTCGTGGGACGCTCGGGCCGTCTTCGGTGGGCTGACCAAGGAGGTCTTCGTCGCCAACACTCCGGTGGAGGCGGTGCAGGCCGTCCAGCTCGCGGTCCAGCACGCCTGTGCGGGTACCCCTGGGCCGGTGGCGGTCCTCTTCCACAGCCGGTCGCTGCGCGGCCGGGTCGGGCCCGAGTCCCGGCCCCGCCTGTGGTC
>JAFAWZ010000163.1 GCA_019241495.1 Acidimicrobiales bacterium
AGGCCGGCGAAGGCATGTCGCAGCGGATCCAGGCCTGGGTGCTGCACCGGATGTCGGGCAGCATGCAGATCGAGTCGTTGTGGCGGTTCAATGCCAAGTACGACCCGGACTGGCAGCCGCGCTACGCGATGTACGACGCGCCGGAGCACGTGCTGGCGACGGCTATTGCGATCGCCAGGGCCGAGTCGTTCTGGGAGCTCCCGGTCATTGGCCGGTTCCTCGTGCCGCAGGCCGGCAGGATCCAAAGCGACGCAGCAGCCTCCTGACAAGATGAGCTGATGCAAAGGGCTCACGGGGGGTACCGTCCGCCCCCCCGGCGCCAACCCCTCGAGGTCTACCGCCGACGCCGGCTGACCGTGGTCACTGCCTTGATGGTGATCCTCGGGCTCATCCTGTACGCCACGAGCGGCGGCGCCAGCTCGTCCCACAAGAAGGCCTCCCCCCCGCCAACGACGGCCGCACCACCACCCCCGCCGGCCCACCTGGAGGTCGGGCTGGCGCCGTGGCGCCTGCCGTCGCCGCTCTCGCACACCGTCGCCTTGGCGGTGAACGGCGACATCGACATCTTCGGCGGCCTCACCGGTACGGGCCAGACCACGTCGGCCGCCATCATCCAGATCGACCCATCGACGGGCCAGGCCCAGAACCTCGCGAACCTGCCCGTCGCCGTCCACGACGCGGCGGGCGCTGCGGTTGGCAGCAAGTACTACGTATTCGGTGGAGGCGCCGCCACCCCGAGCGCGGCGGCGCAGTCGCTCAACACCCAAGTGACCCAGGGAGCCCCGGTCAGCGCGCTGGCCGGCCAGCTGCCCAACCCGCGCGCCGACATGGGAGCGGCGACCGGGCCGAGCGGGACCGCTTACCTGGCCGGTGGCTACGACGGCAGTCAGCTCACCGCGAGCGTGCTGGCTACCAGCGACGGGAGCACCTTCAGCAGCATCGGGCAGCTGACGGTGCCCGTGCGTTATCCCGCCGTCGCCGCGGTGGGCAGCCAGCTGCTCGTGGTCGGTGGCGATCCGGCAACCGGCCCGGCCACCGACGACATCCAGGCCGTGGACCTGAAGACGGGCCAGAGCGGGGTGGTCGGCCACCTACCGGTGACCCTCTCGCACGCCGCGGCCGCCACTCTCGATGGTTCGGTCTACATATTCGGCGGCCGCTCAGCGGGCAACGTCGTCGACACCGTCTACAAGCTCGTGGCCAGCTCGTCGGGGGTCAGCGCGACCGCGGCCGGCGCCCTCCCGGTGCCGGCATCGGACATGGCCGTCGCCGTGCTGGGCCAGACGGCCTACCTGGTGGGAGGAGAAGGCCAGCTGGCCCAGCCGGCCGCCTCGGTGGTCGTGGCCCGCCTCACCACAGGCGCGGGGCCCGCCCCCGCCTTCGATGGCAAGCTGCTCATCGCGGACCGGGCCAACAACCGGCTGCTGCTCGTCAACGCCGACAAGCGAGTCCTGTGGAGCTCGCCGTCGTTGTCCCTGCCCGGCGACGCCTTCTTCGTCAAGCACGGGACAGAGATCATCGTCACCCAAGGAGCGCGCCAGACCGTAGAGGCGATCGCCTACCCCTCGGGCCGGCTGGCCGGCGTATACGGGCACCCCAACGTGCCCGGCTCTTCCCCGGGCTATCTCGACCAGCCGGATGACGCGTACATGCTGAACGACGGCGAGGTGACAGTGGCCGATGGCAAGAACTGCCGGATCCTTTTTCTGAATCCCACCTTGTCGTACGAGTCGGCCATCGGGCACGCCGGCCGGTGCCAGCACGACGTTCCCAACAGCTTCGCCAACCCAAACGGGGACACCCCGCTGGCCGACGGCAACTTCCTCGTCTCCGAAAGCGTCGGCTCGTATGTGGACGAGGTCACCAAGTCCGGCCGGGTCGTGTGGAGCCTCAAACTGCCGGTCGCCTACCCGTCCGACCCCCAGCAGATCGGCCCCGACCTGTACCTGATCACCGACTACTCCACACCCGGGCAGGTGCTCGAGTTCACCCGGGAGGGGCAGATCACCT
>JAFAWZ010000241.1 GCA_019241495.1 Acidimicrobiales bacterium
GGTATCGGGCTCCGGTTGGCGGCGGATGACCACCTCCTTGCGGCCCACGCCGGTCGCTACGCCGAACGGCACCCCCTCGGGAACCCAGCCAGCATCCAGGGCGGCATGGGCCAAGCATCGCACGCCGTTGCCGCTCATCTCGGCTTCTGATCCGTCGGCGTTCCACAGACGGAACGAGATGACGGCATCGGCTGAGGTGTCGCGGCCTCCGTCCAATCTGCCGCCGACGATGAGACCGTCGGCCCCGACCCCGGTGTGTCGGTCGCACAGCGCCTTGGCCGGCCCCGGGCCGCCCGGCAGGTCCGCAGTCTCACCGCCGAGCACGACGAGGAAGTCGTTTCCGAGCCCGTGCAGCTTGATCAGCTCCAGCTCCGAGCTCCTGGTGTACCTGGCCGGTGTCATGGGTGCATCCAGTCTCCCAGGATCTGAGGGATGACGGCGAGTGGGTTGTCGACCGCCCCGTACCAGCTGATGCGGGGATCGCGCCGCCACCACACCCGCTGGCGCCGGGAGAACGCCCGGCTTCGGCGGTCGGCCCGGTCCACTGCCTCCTCCAACGTGGCGTGGCCCTCCAGATGCTCGAGAATCTCCTTGTACCCGAGCGCTTGGCGAGCGGTCCGCGACAAGCATTTCTCCCGCAGCGCCTCGACCTCGCCGACCAAACCGGCCTGCACCATGGCTCGGAGACGGCGCTGGATGCGCCCGGCCACGGCCGACCTGGGCAGCCACAACCCGGCCATGCGCCAACGATCGGCCGAGTCAGGGAAGGCGGCGATGCCCGGCCCGTAGCTCGAGAACGGCCTCCCGCTGCCGAGCGTCACCTCTAGGGCACGCACGATGCGCCGCCGGTTGCCCGGGTCGATGCGGATGGCCGCATCGGGATCGGCGGACCGGAGCCGCCGGTACAAGCGGGCCGTGTCGGGGTCCTGATCCAGCTGGCGGGCCGTGTCGGGAAACCGCCCCGGGGGCTCCAGGCCGTCGACGACAGCCTGGAAGTACAGGCCCGTACCTCCAACCAGAAGGGCCCGATGGCCCCGCCGCTCGATCCCATCGAGGGCATGGCGGGCGGCCGCCGACCACCGGGTGAGACTCCATTCCTCGCCGGGTTCGACCAAGTCGATGAGGTGGTGAGGCACCGCGCCCTGTTCCTCGATGCTCGGTTTGGCCGTGCCGATGTCCATCCCCCGATAGACCTGCATGGAGTCGACGGTGACGATCTCCACGTCCCCTAGCCGGCTCGCGATCTCGAAGGCGACCGCCGACTTCCCAGATGCAGTACAGCCGACGAGCGCCAGGTGGCGGATCACCAGCCTTGGTCGTTTCGTAAGACCAGGCGGGGTGCCCTCAGAAGCTGTCTTCTCAGGAGGCCACCACAGGGATGTGGGTGCGGTGGGTGGGCCGCCCGGTGATCGCGACGAGGTCGCCGACCAGGAAATGAGGCGCCGCTCGCACGATGCGCACGTCGGCCCACGTGCCTGCGGGCAGGGCACCTGCCTGGACTGGCACGTGCACCAGCTTGCCCTGGGCCGTCCGGCCGCTCACCGTCCCGGGGTCGCGCTTGGACGGGCCCTCCACCAGGATCTCCTCGACCTGCCCGACGCGGGCCTGGTGCCTGGCCAGGGCCGACCGCTCCACCACGACGCGCAGCCGCTCGAAGCGCTCCGCCGCCACCTCGGGCGGGATCATCAGGTCGGTCCACCCGGCCGACTCGGTACCCGGCCGGGGTGAATAGATGAACGTGTAGGCGCTGTCGTAGCGAGCTTCGGCGACGACCTCGAGCGTCTGGTCGAAGTCCTCCTCCGATTCTCCGGGGAAGGCCACGATGATGTCGGTGGTAACCGCCAGGTCCGGCACCGCAGCCCGGGTCGCGGCCAGTCGCTCCAAGTAGCGCTCGGCGGTGTAGCCGCGGTGCATGCGGGCCAGCACCCGGTCGCTCCCCGACTGGAGGGGCAGGTGCAGATGGGGGCAGACGGCGGGCTCAGTCGCCATGGCCTCGATGGTCTCGGGACGCAGATCCTTCGGGTGCGGGCTGGTGAAGCGCACCCGGCGAATGCCCTCCACCCGCGCCATGGCGCGCAGGAGGTCGGCAAAGAGCGGGCGGGCCCGCGGCCGATCAGCGCCCGCCCAATCGGGGCCGGTGAGCGACCGGTGATCTCGCCAGTCCGGTGCTTGGCGCAGGGCGGTGGTCAGGTCGCGCCCGTACGAGTTGACGTTCTGGCCGAGCAGGGTGACCTCGACTGTACCGGTGGCCGCCCGTGCCGCGACCTCCGCGACCAACTCGCCGAAGGGTCGGCTCACCTCCGAGCCGCGTACCGACGGGACGATGCAGAAGGCGCAGTTGTTGTCGCAGCCGATCTGGATGGTGACCCACGCGCTCCACGCCTGGTCGCGCCGCACCGGTAGGGCGGACGGGAACTCGGCGCCCTCGTCCCCCGGGCCGTCGAGCACTTCGAGGACCGGCCGGTCGGTCACGCGGGCCCGTCGAAGCAGATCGGCGGCCTGCCCGGTGTTGTGCGTGCCCCACACCGCGTCGACCCACGGGGCTCGCTCCTGGATGACGTGGCGGTCTTTCTGGGCCAGACATCCCCCCACCGCGATCTGCAGGTCGGGGCGGTGGTCCTTCAAAGTCTTCAAGTGGCCCAAGTGGCCGTAGAGCTTGTTGTCGGCGTTCTCCCGGATGCAGCAGGTGTTGAGCACGATGACGTCGGCCTCGTCGGGGCTGTCACACGGCTCCAGACCGTCAGCTTCCAAGAGACCGGCGATACGCCCGGAGTCGTGCTCGTTCATCTGGCACCCGAAGGTCCGGACGTAGTAGCGGCGGGACACGACCTCCTATTGTACGAACAGAAGGCGGACCGGCGATTTTGTTACGTGGACTGCGGCTTGTAACGCGGGCGGCGCTGCTCGAAACCTTGAGAACTTCGATCCACTGTCATCTCCCCCTCTCCGAGAGGGCGGAGACCGTGGGGCTCTTTTTGAGTTGTTCGACTTGAGTTGTTCGACTCGCACCGGGAGATGCCTGCCCCGCCCCTGCGGTCCTCAGCACCTGCGACCGGACTTGTCTTGGACGAAGAGGAGGCGACGGCATCTCACCCTGCTTCGAACGGCCCAGTGCCGCCAAGGAGTGTTCTGCCATGGCAGTGATGCCGCCGCCTCCTTTCCGTTACTCAATCCGGTCGCAGGCACTCAGTCGTCGAGGCTGATCGGTTCGTCGTCCCTCGGGTCGGCTCCGATGGGGACATCCCCGCCAGGCACATCCACCAGACCCACCGCCTGGCGAACCTTCTCGGAGATCTCGATCATCACCTCGAGGTTCTCGGCCAGGAAGGTCTTGGCGTTCTCCCGGCCCTGGCCCAGCTGCTCGCCCTCGTAGGTGTACCAGGCGCCCGACTTCTTGACGATGCCGAGCTCGACGGCTACGTCGATGAGCGATCCCTCCCGGCTGATGCCCTTCCCGTACATGATGTCGAACTCGGCCTGGCGGAAAGGGGGACTGCACTTGTTCTTGACCACCTTGACCCGGGTGCGGTTGCCCACCACCTCGGCTCCGTCCTTGATGGACTCGATGCGACGGATGTCGAGCCGAACCGACGAGTAGAACTTGAGGGCCCGGCCGCCCGGGGTGGTCTCGGGGCTCCCGAACATCACTCCGATCTTCTCCCGCAGCTGGTTGATGAAGATGGCGATGGTGTTCGAGCGGTTCAAGGTAGCGGTGAGCTTGCGCAGCGCCTGGGACATGAGCCGGGCCTGCAGCCCGACATGTGAGTCGCCCATGTCACCCTCGATCTCGGCCCGGGGCGTGAGAGCCGCCACCGAGTCGATGACGATCACGTCGAGGGCACCCGAGCGGATCAACATGTCCGCGATCTCGAGCGCCTGCTCCCCCGTATCGGGCTGCGAGATGAGCAGATCGTCGACGTTCACCCCGATGGCCCGGGCATATATGGGGTCCATGGCGTGCTCGGCGTCGATGTAGGCACAGATCCCCCCGTTACGCTGCGCCTCTCCCACCACGTGCATGGCCAAGGTCGATTTGCCCGAGGACTCGGGACCGTAGATCTCCACCACCCGACCCCGGGGCAGCCCACCTATGCCGAGCGCAATGTCCAAGGACAGGGCCCCGGTCGGGATGGCCTCGATCTGCATGTCGAGGTTCTCGCCCATCTTCATGATGGCGCCCTTGCCGAACTGCTTCTCTATCTGCCCCATGGCCATCTCAAGGGCCTTATCTCGTTCCACCGCAGTGTCCTCTCTGATTCGCTTCAATCGGTACGGGCTGACCCTACGCAGGGGGTGTGACATCGAGTCACGCGGAGAACTCCACGCGTGTAACTACGCTTCGGAGCATACACCCAAACGTGTGTTCGTATGGGGGACCCCAAATGGTAGATCCCGGAACCTGGAGAGAAGCCCATGCGTATGAGTAGACGTGAGCCCGCTCGGCGTAGCGTTTGACGTGGACGGAGAACCGACGCCGAGCGGGGGGACCGCCGCGGTGCCGCCCCAGGCCGGCACCGAATCCAGCACTCCGGAGCCCGATCCGGAGCCGAACCGCCAGGCCACCACTTGGGACGACGTCTACCTGGCCCAGCGTGACCAGCTGGTCCGCCTGGCCTACCTGATCACGGGTTCTCAGGCGGTGGCCGAGGACCTGGTGCAAGACACCTTTCTGCGGGTGATGGCCAAGATCCGGGCGGACGCCAACCCGGGCCCCTACCTGCGGCGCAGCGTGGTCAACGCGTGCTACTCATGGCACCGGCGAAGCTGGCGGGAGGTCCGCTCCGACGCCGAAGACCGACTGGCGGACCGCCCCGACAGCCGAGCAGACGGCAGGGAGGAAGGCGGATCGGTGGAGATGTGGGACGCCCTGTCCCGCCTGGCGCCCCGGCGGCGCACCATGCTGGTCCTGCGCTTCTACCTGGACATGACCGAAGCCGATGTGGCGGCCGCCCTCGGCTGCCGGGTGGGGACGGTGAAGTCCACCACCCATCGGGCCTTGAGCGAGTTGAAAAGGATGCTGGGTCGATGACCGACGAGGAGCTGCTCAACCAGTTGCGGCGCACCCTGCGCGAGCGAGCCACAGGCCTGCGCCCCGGTCCGGGCCGCCTACCCTGGCCCGAGCTCACTGGGCCAGAACTGGCTGGGACAGAGCTCGCTGGACCCGAGCTCCCCGTAACGAGACGTCGACTCCTAAGGCGGGCCTCCCGGCCAACTATCTCAAGCGACAGCCGGTCCGGGCCGGATGGCGAGGCTTACGACCGGGACCCGACGGGCCGTATGCGCGCTCTGCAGGTCGGGCAACGCCGCCCATTGGTGGTTGCCGGAGCAGTCGTCGCAGTGGCGGCTGGAATCGCCGCCGCAGTGGGGCTAGCCGTCTCTGGTCCGGGCCACTCGAAGGTGACCTACGCCAACCAGTCCCCCGCCCCGGCCCCCACCGGGCCGGCCGCGACGAGCCCGACGCCTGCACCCGCGGCGTCCACGACCACGGCGCCCCCGCCGATCCCAACGGTTCCGGTTCCCACCGGGTTCCAGCCGCTTTCGGTCACCTTCGTGTCCGCCCGGACCGGCTGGGCCTTCGGCCAGTACCCGTGCGGCAGTGGTCTGTGCCCGACCATGGCCGTTACCACCGACGGCGGCGTCACCTGGTCGGCCCGTCCCGCTCCGACCGTTCCCACCGACCAGAGCACGGACGGCTCGACATCGGCGGCCGTGCGTTTCGCCGACGCTCTCGACGGGTGGGTCACTACGCCGACCCGCCTGTGGTCGACCCACGACGGTGGCTACCACTGGGCATCGGTGCCAAGCCCGGCCGGAGCGAACGGGCGCATCGTCGATCTGGAAGCGGCCGGCGCGACGGCCTACCTGGTCACCCTCAGCACAACCTCACCCACCGAGTCGGTCTACTCGACTCCGGCTACCTCCGACCATTGGTCGGCCTCCTCTGTGCATCCCCAGGTCGGTGCCGGGCCCGTCCCCCGCGCCCAGCTGGTCCTGTTCGGGCCCAACGGTTGGCTCGTCGACGTAGACCGCACCACCACCGGCGGCGCCCACCTCGTCCCGGGGGCCGGCTGGCAGGATTGGATGCCACCCTGCGCTACCGCCAACGGGCCCGGGCTGCTCGCCGCCGCCTCTCCCACCGACCTGGCAGCGATCTGCGAGGAAGGTACGTGGGGCACGCCCGACCCGGGCACCGAGCCCAACCAGCAATGGCTGTTTCGCTCATCCGACGGAGGTGCATCCTTCCAGGCCGTGGGCGCCCTGCCCGGGTCACCGAGCTCCGGATCACCGAGTACCGGATCACCGAGTACCGGGTCGGCCGGGGAGGTCTACTCGGCCACGGTCGCCCCCGGAATGCCGCTCACCGTCGTGGTCGCCACGAACAACGGCTTGGTCGCCACCTTCGACGGCGGCCTCACCTGGGGATCGGTCTACCCCTCCCCTTCCAGCGGACCCAACGTGGGTGCAGACTTCGTAGGCTTCACCACCTCCTCGCAAGGCCTCGCCATCCTCGGCAACGGAACCGGGACCACCATGCTCATGACCCGCGACGGGGGTCACACCTGGAGCAAGGTGAGCTTCTAGATATCTGAGCTTCTAGATATCAGCTCCGGCCGCCTCCGGTGCCTCGGTGCTGGGGCCGGGCAGGCGGTCGAACGCGGCGGGCGGCTCGCTCCAGGGAACCTGAGGTCCACCTGACCTGGCCTGCTGAATGGCCTCCCAAACCCGCTGCGGGGTGCAGGGCATGGCGATGTGGCGAACCCCTAGGTGGGACACGGCATCGACGACCGCGTTGTGGACCGAGGGGGTCGATCCAATGGTGCCCGACTCCCCGATGCCCTTGGCCCCCAGGATGTTGCGGAACGTAGCGGTCTCGGTGTTGTAGGTCTCGAAGCTCGGGAACTCGGCCGCGCTCGGCATGGCGTAGTCGGCCAGGTTACCGGTCAACGGATTGCCCTCTCGGTCGAACACGACCGCCTCCCACAACGCCTGAGCCATGCCCTGGGCGATCCCACCGTGCTGCTGCCCGGCTACCAACAACGGGTTGACGATGCGTCCGCAGTCGTCCACCGCGACGTGGCGGACGGGGCGCACCTGGCCCGTCTCGGTGTCCACCTCCACCACCGACACATGGGCTCCGAAGGGGAAGGTGGCCCCTTCCGACTTGTAGTCCACCTCGGCCAGGAGGCCGCCCTCACCGGCAGCCACCGCGACCTCGCCCCATGTCAGGGTCCGCGATGGCACACCAGCCACCCCGAGGCGGCCGTTGTCGTGCACGACCACATCGTCGGGACTGGCTTCGAGCTCGGCCGCGGCCAGCTCCCGGGCCAGGCGAAGGACCTCCTCGGTGGCGGTCAGCACCGCGCTGCCGCCGAGCTGCAACGAACGCGACCCCCCTGTCCCGCCACCGCGCGGCACGACCGCGGTATCGGACTGGACGAAGCGGATGTCCTCGATCGGGATACCCAGCCGGTCGGCCACGATCATGGCGAACGCCGTGGCGTGGCCCTGTCCGTGGGCCGAGGTGCCGACCTTGATGGTCGCCGTCCCGTCGGCGTGCACCTCGACCGAGCTGAACTCACCGCCCCCTCCGCCCGCGGTGATCTCGACGTAGGCACCGAGCCCGATCCCGATCTGCCACCGGTCGCCCGACTCCCGCCGGGCGGCCTGCTGTGCCCGCAGCTCCTCGTAGCCGGCGATGCGTACCACCTCGTCCAGGGCCACCGCGTAGTCACCGGTGTCGTAGGGCGTGCCCATCACCGTGGTGTACCCGGCGTCGAAGGGAGGCAGGAAATTGCGCCGGCGGATCTCGACTGGATCGATGCCGAGCTCGACCGCGGCGATGTCCATCATCCGCTCGAGAAACTCCGCCGCCTCCGGGCGCCCGGCGCCGCGGAACGCGCCCATCGGCGTGGTGTTGGTCACCGCGACGGCCACGTCGTAGAGGATTCGGGGGATGGCATAGACGCCCTGGGCCATGGTGCGGGTGGGGCCGATGGCGAGTGCGCCCCCGAAGCCCGCGTAGGCGCCCGCGTCGGCCAGCACCCGGCAATGCATGCCGGTGATGCGCCCGTCAGCGTCGAAGCCCATCTCTATCCACTGGACCTGGCCCCGGCCGTGCGGCATCGACACGAGGTTCTCGGACCGCTGCTGCACCCACGTGACGGGCCGACCGAGGGTCCGGGCGGCCGCTATGACCGCCGAGTGCTCGGAGCCCAGGCCCGCCTTGGCACCGAAGCCGCCGCCTACGTGAGGGGCCACCACCCGGACCTCCCCGCGGCCGTAGCCCACGTTCTTGCCGATGGAGCGAACGAAGCCGTGAGGCATCTGGGTGGAGACATGAACGGTGAGCTTGTACTCGTCGCCCGGTCCCCCTGGCACGGCGGCGATGGCGTCACCTTCCATGGGCACTACGGCCACACGCTGGTTCTCCACCCGGGCCCGCACCACGTGGACCGCACCCTCCAGCGGATCGGGGCCGCCTCCGGACATGCCCGCCACCACGTTGGTCCCGAGCTGTTCGAATTGGAGGGGGGCGCCGTCCGCCACGGCCTCCTGCATGTCGGTCACGGCGTCGAGCGGCTCGTAGTCGACCACCACCGCCTCCGCCGCGTCCATGGCTTGGGTCTCGGTCTCGGCGACGATCAACGCCACCGGCTCCCCGACGAAGCGCACCTTGTCCAGGGCCAGCGGGGGCCGGGCACACGCCTCGTTCAGGACCATGAAGGCGTGAAAGGGGGCGACGCCGAGGTCCGAAGCGGTGAAGATGGCCACCACTCCAGGAAGCTGGGCCGCCTCCGAGGAGTCTATGCCGTTCAACCGGGCATGGGCCATGGGCGAGCGGACGAAGATGGCATGCAGCATGCCGGGATGTTGCAGGTTGCCAACGTAGGTTCCCCGACCGGTCAGGAGGTCGGGGTCTTCGACACGGCGAACGCGGTTACCAAGGATCGAGCCGGGCATGGGCCAAACATACCGTCCATTTGCTAATGAGCGCGCTGGCCTTTGCTAAAGAGCGCGCTGGCCGATCACCGCGTGCCCGATCATCGTGTGTCGGGCGCCATGGCGGCCCAGCTCGCTTCGCACCACGGCGATCTCGGTCACCTCCCACTCGATGGGCGAGGACAGGACGGGGCTTGCCAACCCGGGGAGAGCTACCGGCTGGCGGGCACGGGCCAGGGTCAAGTGGCCCCGGAACGGCCTACCCTCTGGAGGGGCCAGATAGGCGGTGGCGTCAACCACGGCGGCGGCCAACCGATCCAGCCCGCTCACGGGCAGGACCCATACACGCTGGGCCAGGGCGGAGGGCACCGGCTCGCAGCGCGCCACGACCCGGTCAACACTTACCTCCCCCACCGCCGCCACCAGCCGGTCGGGATCCACCGATGCGAAGAAGCGGAGGGTCACGTGCCATTGGTCGCGGACCGTCCAGCGCAGGCCGGGTCGAGCCGGGCGGGCCAGGGCCGACACCTGTTCAACCAGCGTCGGCGGCGGCATCACCGCCACGAAGCAGCGCGCCCCGGGCACGCCCGGTTCTCAGTCCCCCAACAGGCGGCGGCGCAGCAGATCGAGGGCCGAGATCGTGGCGATCTGACGCACCTGCTCACGAGAGCCCCGGCTGCCGATGCTGAACCGGTGGGCCGAGGGCCCGCCGATCGCGTCCCCGGCCAAGCCCACCCACACGGTGCCGATCGGCTCGCCGTCCTGTTCGCTCGGGCCGGCCACCCCGGTCAGAGCCAGGCCCACATCGGCGTCCAGCACGCGGGCCGCGCCCACCGCCATCTGGATGGCTGCAGGCTCCCTCACGACCGGTCCCTCCGACACCCCGAGGAGCGACCGTTTGGCTGCGCTGGCGTAGACGACCAACGAACCGCGAAACCATTCGCTCGCCCCGGGCACTACCGTCAGGCGGCTCCCGACCAGGCCCCCGGTCAGGGACTCTGCGACGCCCAACGACAGACCCCGCGACGCGAGGAGCGCACCGACTGCGGCTTCCATGTTCACCTCGTCGGCGCCGAAGATGGCCGGGCCGAGCAGGGCCCGCACCTCAGCTTCCACCTTGGCCACAAGCGACTCGGCCTCGTCCTGCGTGGGTGCCTTGGCCGTGATACGTACCTTGATCCCCTCTATACCCGAAGCGAGGAAAGCGATGGTCGGAGCGGGCTGGCCGTCGGCGTGGGCCCGGTCCAACTCGGCCATGTGAGGGCCGAGGAGCTCGTCGAGGGCTGACTCGGCCAGGCCCCAGGTCCGCAGCGTGCGCGAGAAGATGGTGGCGGCCTGGCCGGACTGGGCCACCAGGTCGGGGATCACGGCCCGGGCCACCATCTCCCGCATCTCGTGGGGCACGCCGGGTACGGCGTAGATGGAGCGGTCGCCCAGACGGCAGATGAGCCCGGGCGCCGTCCCCGCCACCTGGGGTATCACCGCGGCGCCCTTCGGCACCTCGGCCTGGCGCATGTTGTTGACCGGCATGGTGCGGCCCCGGGAGGAAAACATCTCCTCGATGCGCACCGCCACTTCCTCGTCCAGCTCCAGCGGGACGCCCAGCACCTCGGCTATGGCTTCGCGGGTTATGTCGTCCTTGGTCGGCCCGAGCCCCCCGCAGCACACCACCGCGTCGCTGCGGGCCAGAGCGGCCCGGATGCAAGCCACGATGCGGGCTTGATTGTCCCCCACCTTGGTCTGGTGGTGGGAGTCGATCCCCGCCGCGGCCAGCTGCTCGCCGATCCAGGCCGAGTTGGTGTCGACCACCTGACCGAGCAGGAGCTCGGTGCCCACCGCCAGTACCTCGCAGCGCATCAGTGGCGGCCGGAAGAACCCGCGAAAGAGAAGGGACGAACCTTCGTTGGGCACTCAACCGCTGCGGTGACACTTGACCCTTCCGAGCGAAGGTCCGTCCCTTCTCTTCCAAGCTTCATTCTTGCGCCGCCTCTCACTGGATCATGCTGCGGGTAGCTCGCCGCGGCCAGCCGTAGCGCTGTCGAGTAGGTATTGGGCCCCGCTCAGGACGGCCAGCGCGACTGCGCCCCACAGTATGTAGTGGCCGATCCACAGATGGTGCTGGCCGGTCGCCGGCATCAGGATCAGCCCCACCGCCAGGTCCTGGGTCGCCGTCTTCAGCTTGGCCAGGGGGCGGGCGGGGACAGACACGCCGTGGCGGGCCACGGCCGAGCGGTAGACGCTGATCACCAGCTCCCGGCCGCCGATGAGCATCACGGGCAGCCAGGAGGCCAGCCCGACCGCGGCCAGCGCGGCGAGGGCCCCGATGACTAGAACCTTGTCGGCCAGGGGGTCCAAGAAGGCGCCCGACGTGGTGGCACCCTGCCGTCGGGCCACCCAGCCGTCGAGGAAGTCGGTGCTGGCCACGGCCAACCAGGCGGTTGCCGCCACCCAGGAGACCTTCAGGTCGATGATCAGGAGGAGCATCAACGGGGTGGCGAGGATGCGCACCACCGTGATCGCGTTGGCCGGGGTGGCCACCGCGGAGGAATGGAACCTGCCTCCCACCTTCGTCGCCATCAGCGGACGAGCTCCGCCTCGAGGTCGGGCCCGGCCGCGCCGGTGATCATAACGTCCTGCCATGTGCCCGGTTCCGCGCCGCCGGTCAAGTGGATCGCCCCGTCGATCTCCGGCGCCTCACGGTGGCTTCGCCCCACGCCGGGCTCGTCGACCAGCACCCGCACCTTCTCCCCGACCAGGGCCCGCCGGCGCCGGGCGGTTATCTCGTCCTGCAACCCGGAGCACTCAGCCAGCCGTTCTTCTACGAGGGCGGCCGGGACCCCGTCGCCGAGGGTGGCGGCGTAGGTGCCTTCCTCCTCGGAAAAAGGAAAGAACCCGGCCCAGTCCAGGTCGGCTTCGGCCAGGAACGCCAGCAGCTGGTCATGGTCGTCCTCGGTCTCCCCCGGGTAGCCGACAATGAAGGAGGAGCGAAAGGCGGCCTCGGGCCAGCGAGACCTTATGGCTCCGATGCGCTCCAAGAAACGTGGCCCGTCCCCCCACCGCCGCATCCGCCTCAGGTGGGCCCGGGAGGTGTGCTGGAGGGACAGGTCGAAGTAGGCACACCCCGTCTCGCCGATCACATCCGTAAGACCCTCGTCGAGCTCAGAAGGGTACAAGTAGAGGAGCCTCACCCGGTCCACGCCTGCCGCGACCTCCCGGACCAGGCCCGGGAGGTCCTTGCGACCCAGGTCCCGGCCGTAAGACGCCAGGTCCTGGGCGACCAGCACCACTTCCTTGACCCCGAGAGACTCCACCTCCGCGAGGATGTCGGAGCGCGCCCGTGAGCGCTGGGGACCCCGGAACGACGGGATGGCACAGAAGCCGCACCTGCGATCGCAGCCTTCGGCCACCTTGACGTAGGCCCAGGGCGCATGGGCCCTCGGCCGGGGCAGGTTGAGCAAGTCGAAAGACGGCGCCGAGACCAAGGTCACAGGCACGCCGAAGCCCGCCACCACATCCACCTCGGGCAGGGCGTCCTGCAGCTCCGCGCCGTAGCGCTCGGCCAGACAGCCAGTCACGGCCAGGCGGGCACCTGGCCGGCGGAGCTCGGCAAGGGAGAGGATGGCGTCGATCGACTCCTGGCGAGCCGCCTCGATG
>JAFAWZ010000277.1 GCA_019241495.1 Acidimicrobiales bacterium
AACGCTCATTAGTATCAAAGGACTGCCGTGCTGTCAAAACGACCGATCGCCGGCCGGCCTACTTCGCTCCGGCCACTCGTAGGCACATCTCGGCGTACTTGGCCGCCACCTCCTCGGCCGACAGCGGGCCGTCGTCGCGGAACCAGCGAGCGATGCTCACACACATCTCGAGGATCCCGAACGCGGCCAGAGTGGACGCCGGCTCGCTGAAGCGCCCCGCCTTCGTTCCCTCATCGATCAGCTCCTTCATCGCTTCGGCATGACAGCGCCGCAGCTGCATGGCTCGGGAGCGGGCGGGATCGTCCAGGCTGGCGATCTCCCGGTTGACGATCAGGGCTTCGCGTCTGTGGGTGGCGTGGCGCAGCGCATATACCCTCGTGGCGCTGCGCAGCCGGGCCACCACGTCGGGTTCATCCTTGACGGCGCGCTCGTAGTCGGCCCACACGTCGGTCGTCGTCTCGATCACGATGTCGTGAAGGAGTTCCTGCTTCGAACGGATGTGGTTGTAAAGGCTGGGGGTTCGGATACCCAGCTCGGCGGCGATCTCGCTCAACGCCGTCCCGTGGTAGCCCCGTTCCGCGAAGAGAGTGAGGGCTACCTCACGTACGGCCTGCGGGCTGACCGTGGCACGGGGTGGAGCGGCGTCGTTCATCGACGATCTGGTCGGCGTGCGACGAGTCTGTCGCCCTGAGCTCTCGCCCGTGTCACCCGTGGTGGTGGGTATCACCCTCTGATCCGCCCTCACGGGGCGGCGAGGCCGACACTCAACATCCCGGTTGACCGTGATTGCCGCAACAATCCTGTCTGTTGCGCAGCTTGATCAGGTTGTTCGACAGGACCAGTCGAACCTTCGTGGCAAAGGGCGCCTCGTAGGTCGACCAGTTCGACCGAAGGGCCCGGAAGCTGGGTTTCGGTCTTGGATCATCGCCGGATCCGCACACGAGATGGAGTCTAGAACCGAAGTGTCAGTGACGGGCCCGCTCGAGGCGTTCGGCCAGAGGTTTGCGCCACTCCAGGGCCAGGCCGGGGTGGCCTGCTACCGCTCCAACCAGGTCGGAGTTCTCCAGATGGCGGTCAGCCATGGCGGAATGGGCGTCGTGGACAGTAAGCCGGGCGGCATCCCGTTCGACTACCTCGATCGGCGATCCGACGGTCACTTCCCCGGGCTGGAGAACCCGGAGGTACCAACCGGTCCGGCCGTTCGCTCTCATCAGCTGCTGAATGTCCCGCCGCCGCCGGTACACGGCCAACTTGAAGCACGGCCAGCGGGGCTGGCAGACCTCGAGCATGGCACCGTCCCACCGCCACCGGTCTCCAATGCAGACCTCCCCTTCCTCGGGCCCGAAGGTCGAGAGGTTCTCGCCAAACGACGCCGGCCCGAGAGACTCGCCGAGCTCGGCCTCCCATGGAGCCCAATGCTCGCTCGGGTAGGCGTAGACGGCCTTGTCGGCGCCGCCATGAACGGACAGATCGGCCTGGCCGTCGCCTGAGAGGTTGATCAGCGACAACCACAGCACCGTGCCGGTCATGACCGGTTGCTTGGCGATGGCGCTGTACACCTTCGATCCTTCGACCTCGCCGAGCAGATGAGGGACGCCCACGTTCACGCTGACGACGTCGATCGTCGAGGAAGTCTGCATGCACGAGTGTCGCGCCCCAGACCGCACATCCCAGATGCCACCAGTAGGGTTCCGGTATGGTCACCTTTCATCACGTAAATCTGGGGGTGCCCGTCGACGGTCTCGACGCCGAGGCGTGGTTTCTGACCGATGTGATCGGATACCGCCGGGTCGTCCTAGACGAGCAGCTGTTGGAGATGGGCGCCTCGTGGTTCGAGGCCGACGACGGGTCGCAGGTCCACCTGAGCGCCGACCCGGACCACCGGCCGGCCGGGCGGGCCCACGTCGCGGTGGCCCTGGGCCCCGCCCTCGCCGAGATCGAGCGACGGTTGCAGGACAACGACATCGAGTTCGACTCCCTCGCCCGGCCCGGATTCCCTCCCATACTTTTGTGCCGAGACCCGGCGGGCAACCGGTGGGAGCTGCGGGGCGAGGAGGCGTCGCTTTAGGTCGCTTAGAGCCCTCGCTTAGATGCGCGTGATGGCCAGGACGGTGACGTCGTCCTTGATGTGTCCAGACACGTGTTCGGTGAGCAGAGTCTCGACCACCTTCATGGCTTCCGTGGGCTCCCACGTTTGAATGGCGGAGGCCACGACGCCCAAGGGCAGTGAGGTTTCCTGTTCATATAATCTCATTATATTTGTGGTCACTTGACCCACACATATGCAGGTCAGGTGACCAAAAGGTCGCAAGGGCCCAGTGCATCGCGAGACGCTCCTCGATGAGGGTGGCGATGAGGATGCCGTCTCGCCTCGGCGAGCCGTCATGCGGCACCATCGATCGTGCCGACGACTGTTCCGCGCCGCTGGAGTGACCTCACGCCCGCGTGGATGACCACCGCCTTGGAGCGGGACTTCCCGGGCGTCGCGGTGGCCCACTTGGAGGTCGGTGATACCGAGGAGGGCACCAACCGGCGGGCCCGGGTTCGACTGTCCTACTCGGCCGGGACGGGCCCCGAGACAGTGTTCGTGAAGATGCCCGGTCGACCGCTTCATCGGCTGGCTCTCGCCGCGTTGGGGGCCAGCGGGACAGAGGCCTTCCTCGCCGCCTCCGACCTGCAACTGCCACTAGAGCATCCCCACCTCTACGGAGGAGCCGTGGACCAGGTCCGGATGTCGGCGGTGGTGGTGATGGAGGACGTCACTGACCGGGCCGGACGGCCCAACCAGGCCACCATGGCCTTGACCCCCGAACAAGTGCGATTCGGTCTGGACGGGCTGGCCCGCCTCCACGCCTCGCTCTGGGGCCGACCGCGGCCACCCGAGCTGGCTTTCCTCCGACCGTGGCGCCTGAGCCGGGCTTGGGCTCCCCTCTCCACGGCCAGCCTGGCCAACGGGGTGCGCCGGCTGCGCCGTAGCGGGCAATCGAGCCTGGTTTCGGTCGACGTACGGGTCCTGGAACGCCAGTTCCGCGCCAGCGCCGGGTTGGCCGCCACTGGCCCCCAGACGTTGCTCCACGGCGATCCTCACCTGGGCAACACCTATTCCGTCGGCCGAGACCAGACCGGTTTCTTCGACTGGCAGCTCGCGAGGATCGGCAGCTGGTCCCACGATGTCGGCTACTTCATGGTCGGCAGTCTCTCCGTCGAGGACCGCCGGGCCCACCAGGACCACCTGCTCACGGGATATCTCGATACCCTCCACCGACTTGGCGTGGATGCTCCAGCCTTCGATGCGGCATGGGCCCGCTACTGCGCCAGCCCGGCGTTCGGCCTGGCCACCTGGCTGCACGTGATCTCGGCCGGGACCTTCCAGTCTCGGGAGGCCGCCTTGGCCACCCTGGAGCGGTTCGCGGCGGCCTATGACGAATTGGGAACCCGACGCTGGCTCGGGACCGGCGGCGATGGGGACCTGAGATGGTGGGGTAAATGAGTGAGTGGGCGCTGAGTGATAATCGGTAAGTCGTGATCGAGGCAGTCGTGTTCGACTTGGACGGCGTCCTGATGGATTCGGAGCCCATGTGGGACCGCGCCCGCCAGCGGGTGGTCGAGGAGCAGGGTGGCCGTTGGGCAGAAGACGCCACATCAACCATGCAGGGCATGAGCTCGCGGGAGTGGTCCCGCTACATGCATGAGGTGCTGGGCGTGCGCGGTGATGAGACGCGAACTGTGGAGCTGGTGGTGGGCCATCTCCTGGAGCAGTATGAGGCCAGCCTGCCGTTGCTCCCCGGGGCCCGGGAAGCCGTCCTGAGGATGGGCGCGAACTGGCCGCTCGGACTGGCGTCTTCATCGAACCGGGTGGTGATCGACCGGGTGCTCGACCTGGCCCGGCTGACGTCGGCGTTCGCCGTCGTCGTGTCGTCGGAGGAGGTGCCGCGGGGCAAGCCGGCTCCCGATGTGTACCTCGATGCGACCAGACGCCTGGGGTGCCTACCAACCGGCTGCGTGGCGGTCGAGGACTCGGCCAACGGCATCCGGGCGGCCGCCTCGGCCGGGCTCGCGGTTGTTGCGGTACCCGACCGGCGCTGGCCTCCCCCGCCGGATGTGCTCTCCCGAGCCGCTCTGGTGCTCACGGGCCTGGACCAGCTGACGTTGACGGCCGTGCAGGGCATGGATAGCGCTCTGCTAATGAATACACACCAGCCAGGGGATGCCTCCGACTTCACCGAGAAGCGCCTGGACGAGGTCGAGAGGGAGTCCTTCCCGGCATCGGACCCGCACTCGGACTGGGCCGGCCCTTAGGCATCCACGGGTTGGTCTGAGCGCCTGCGACCGGACTACTTGGACGAAGAGGAGGCGGCGGCATCTCACCCTGATTCGAATGCCTAGTGCCGCCAAGCAGTGTTATGCCATGGCAATGATGCCGCCGCCTCCTTTTCGTTTCTCAGGTCCGGTCACAGGCACTGACGCGCGATACGCCACGATGACGACCCTTTCCGGTGTTACGACACTGGTAGTGACAGTTTCGCCCCTTCGGGTTGACAGTGGCACATTTGGTGCGAGTACGATCCAACCACCACGGCGATCTAGCGAGGCAAGCAGACGGTGCAGTTGACGCCCACCCCATCGACGCGTCCAACTGGCCGGGGGCTGGGCCGGCGCGTCGCTGACATCGTGATGAGCAACCGCCCCGATGAGGTCGAGGGGGACCCTGGGCCCATCATCGCCGGCCCCCTTGTTCTGCCTTTCGAAGCTGTGCCCGTGCCGATGCTGATCGCTGATCCCGCCGGCGATGTGATGGCGGCGAACGTCAGATGGGTGCAGTTGAGCGGGCTCAGCACGACCGCGTCTCTGGGTGGCGGCTGGCTGAGCGTGCTCACACAGGACTCTGGCTCGAAGCTCCGGGCCGACGTGCGCCGGGTAGCCGACCACAGGACCGGTGCGACTGTCGACTACTCCTGCCGGGCCGCGCCCGGGCAGCGGTGGCGCTGGTGGCTCCAGCCTTACGAACGAGCCGGGGAACGGCTGGTTTGTATCGCCGTCGCAGATATCAACGATCATCAGAAACGAAAGGCCCGGCCCTGTCCTCAGGCGGACCTCCGCTCCACGCTGGCCGGTCTGCCTGACCTGTTCGACGAGCTGGACGAGATTCTCGGGTCAATCGATCGGCTGGCCCGGTCCAAACGGCTCTGAGAAGCTGACGCAAAACCCAAGGGGGAAGAAGTCACTTTGCGGCAGCTCGTGAAGCTGCCTTCAGCGCAGCTCCTTGCGCAGGACCAGCTTGAGCCCCGACCAGGTGGAGTCAATGGCACAGACCTTGGTGTCGACCCACCCCATCGGCAGGGCGATGTCGCGGACGACCTGGTCGGACATGTCAGTACTGACCTTGGACGCCTTCTTGGGCCAGGCCACCCAAAAGGCCCCGTCCGGCGGAAGGGTTTGCACAATCCATCCGATGTTCCGAACCAGGTGGTCGCGTTCGGTGACGAAACCGATGACCATGTCCACCCGGTCGTCCCTGCGCAGGCCCTCCCGCAGCTGAACGCCCTGTGGAAGGTCGCCCAGCACAGTCCTGATGCCCTCGGGAGCGTGCAGCATGGCCACCTCCATGCCCGGCTTCATGCCCAGTTTCGCAGGTAGCGGGGTTCCCGAGTATCCAGCCGGTCCATCCATCGGGCGTCAGTATGGCCTCTCGCTGGCATCAAGATGGCGGGATGACCGGGCGGCCCAGACAGGGCCCGCCCGAACCCTACCGGCTGGGGCTGACCACGACCGCCTCGAGATTGTCCAGATCTGATATCGCGCGCCACGTCGAGGACTTGGCCCGCCGGGCCGCATCTCCATGGCCGGACGCGCCCCCATCCCACAGGCCACCCTGGTATCCCCGGCCAGCCAGGAACCGCCGGCTCGCCTCGTAGCTCTCGGTGATCAGCCGGGCGGTGTGGGTGAAGTCTGTGATCGCGATCCCTGTGGTCGCGGCCCCGGGGAGGGTGACGACCCGTTGGCCCGGCCGACCCATCGCACCTGGCTCGGGCAGGCGGGCGTATCGGCTTATGTCGAAGCTGCGAATGAGAACGTCCAGGGCGGTGCGCGGCCGGCTCGACTCGGCCTCGGGCCCAGCCTGCTCCCCGAGGACATACACGGTCGCGGCGTCCAGATCGAGAGCCCGCCCGACCGGGACCGGCTCGAGGACCCCGCCGTCCACATGGCGATGCCCGTCGAGGTGGGCCGGCGGGAACAGGCCCGGCAGGCAGGCCGCCGCGTAGAGCACCTCAGAGGCCGCGCCGCGGCTCCACCAACGCGCCACACCGTGGTCCAGGTCGGTCGTCACCACCTGTACCGGCACACGGGCGTCCTCGAGCCGCTCGAGGGGGCAGAACCGGGCGATGAGCGACCGCAGCGGGGCGGGACTGAAGATGTGATCGTGGCGCATGGCGAGACGCCTCACCGTGTACCAGTGGTTGCTGCCGAAGACGTCTCCTCGCCCGAGCCCCTGCCATATCTCGGCCAACCCGGCAACGCGCTCCACGCTCGGATCGGTCGCCAGGTAGGCCGCGTTCAGCGCCCCCACCGAAGAGCCGACCAACAGATCGGGGCGTATTCCTGCCTCCAACGCAGCCAACAAGATGCCGACTTGAACCGCCCCTCCGCTTCCGCCACTCGGAAGCACGAAGGCGATGTCGGGCGCGGGGCGCGACCGCGGCCGAGACGGCGAGTTCATGCCGCCCGCTTGGAGGCCGGCAGGCCGGCCACGGACCGGTAGTGCTCCAACAGCTCGTCGCCTACTGCAGTCCACGAACGGCCCTGCACCGATCGGCGGGCCTGGCGGGACATCCGGGCTCGAAGCTCGGGCCGTCGCACCAGTTCGAGAACGGCGTGGCGCATCAGCTCGGGGTGGCCGGGTGAGAACAACAGGCCGTTCTCCATGTGCCGGACGAGATCGAGCGGACCTCCTGCGGCGGGCGTCACGACCGGAACACCCGACGCGAGGGCCTCTTGGATCGCCTGGCAGAAGGTCTCGTCGGCGCCTGTGTGGACGAAGACGTCCAGAGACGCGACGTGGGCGGCCAGCTCAACTCCGGCTTTGAAGCCGACGAAGACCGCTTCGGGCATCTCCTGGCGCAGCTTGTCCGCCGACGGTCCATCACCTACCACGACCAACCGGACGCCCGGGATTCCCTGGAGCCCACCCAGAAGATGTACCTGCTTCTCGGGTGCCAGACGCCCCACGAACCCGACGAGCAGCTCTCCCCCGGGGGCCAGGCGTTTCCTCAGCAGGGGGCTGCTGTGGTTCGGATGGAACCGGTCCAGGTCGACCCCCCGGCCCCACCGCTCGACCCGCTCGATGCCTCGGCTCTCGACCGTCCACGCCGCGATCGAGGAGGGAGCAAGGGTCAGGTCGGCCTGGTTGTGCACCCACCGCATCCATCTCCAGATCGGGGCGGACGCCACGCCCCACCCGTAGCGGGACGCGAAGCCGGCCAGGTCGGTCTGGTAGACCGCGACCGCGGGAGCTCCGACAGCCCGGGCCGCCCGGACCCCGGCGGCCCCCAAGATCACCGGCGCGGCCAGGTGCACGACATCGGGACGAAAATGATCGAGCACCCGGGTGAGCCGGCCGGTCGGCAGGCCGACCGCCAGGGATCGGTAGAACGGCAACCTCATCGCCGGTAGCCGCTCGACAGGCGTGGCGGAGTAGCGGGAGGGGCCCGTTCCAGGGGCGATGACCAGGGCCTCACAGCCCCGCCGCTCGAGATGCTCGACGACCCGCAGGACCGAGTTGGTGACGCCGTTCGTCTCGGGCAAGAAGCACTCGGCGACTATCGCCACGCGCACGTAACTGCACCTTAACGGTGACGGGTAAAGCTACGGCCTACTTCAGGCAACGACCGAGCAAACTCTTGGTCTTTCATGGACGAGCCAGATGGACGAGCCAGATGGACGAGCCAGCCCGAGGCGGACCGGCGATAGGCCCTCGGTCCCCGTGGCGGCGGGCCGCGTGGGGCAGGCTGGACGCATGACGACGAGAGAGCCGGCACGGCCTACGGCAGGGTTCGGGCAGTGGTTCCGAACGGCCGGCGACTACGCCTGGCGGCTGCTGGCCCTCGGCACGGTCGGCTACTTCGTGGTGATACTCCTCTCCAAGCTGTCGCTCGTGGTGATCCCGTTCCTGGCGTCGATCCTGGTCACCGCGCTCTTGCACCCGTTGACAGCCCGCCTGCGCCGGGGCGGGCTCCCCAAGGGCCTCGCCACATTGGCCACGCTGCTGGTCGCCGTCGTCATCGTCGGGGGCCTCATGACCATCGTCGTGGTGCGCGCCGCGGAGCAGGCTCCCCAACTCGGAAACCAGATCAACGACCTGCTCCCTCACATAAAGCGGTGGCTGATAAACGGGCCCCTCAAGCTCAACCCGACGACGGTCAACAACTTGAACAACACCATCAGCAAGGACATAACCAAGAACAGCTCGGCCATCGCCTCGACTGCCCTGTCGACCACCAAGACGGTCGTCGACATACTCGCCGGCCTGGTCCTCACCGTCTTCTCCACCATCTTCTTGCTCTACGACGGCGACCGGATCTGGGCGTTCCTGCTCAAAGGGGTGCCGCGCTCGACTCGGCCGACCGTCGATCTGGCCGCCCGAGCCGCCTGGGTGACGATCGGCCACTACGTACGAGGGACGCTGATCGTGGCGACCTTCCACGGCGTGGTCGTGGCGGCCGCGCTCAGCATCATGGGCGTCCCTCTGGCCTTTCCCTTGGCCGTCCTCGTGGGCCTGGGGAGCTTCGTGCCTCTCGTTGGGGCCGTGGTAACCGGGATCCTCGCAGTAGGGGTGGCAGGGCTGAGCAAAGGCTTGGTCGCGGCAGTCGTCATGGTCGCCGTGCTGCTGTTGGACAACCAGATCGAGGCTCATGTCCTGCAGCCGTTCGTAGTCGGCCGGTATGTCCGCATCCATCCGTTGGCAGTGGTGCTGTCCTTGGCTGCAGGCGGCGTGCTGTTCGGCATCGTCGGAGCGGTCATCGCCGTTCCCGTGGTCGCCGTCATCAACAGCGCGGCTCGCGCCGTCCTCGCCGCCAGAGATCACCCTAAGGAAGGAGATCGATTCCACCCGGAGGTGGATGACCGGCGTCGGGGGGCGCCGTAGCCTTACGGTGTGGCCCGGGATGACGAGTTCCGCAAAGTAGCGGAGGACGTGCGGGCCCTCGCCCGGTCCCTCGGTCGGGATTTCAGGGAAGCGGTCGACCAGGCCACCCGGGCCGGACGCCCGACCTCCGAGGCCTTCCGGCACGGGCTTCGGGGCGTGGCGGACGAGGCCCGCCGCACCATGCGGTCCAACCGGCCCGGGCCCTATTACCGTCCCTACTACCGGGGCCGCGGCTGGCGCTACCCGCCGCCACCGGAAGGCGGGCCTGCAGGCCCGGCCCAACCAGCTCAGGGGTCGGCCACCCCCGAGCCGTCTTGGAGCGACTCGCGACCGTACTGGGCGGGGCCCCGTTGGCCCCGGCGTCAACCGAGCCAATTGAAGTGTGCGCCCCTTCCCCCCGTGAGACGGCGGTGGGACGCGACCACCGTAATCGGCATGCTCGCCGTTCTCTTCGGAGCGGCGTGGCTGCTCGGCGCCCTCCACGCCATCAGCGTTCCGGCAGAAGCGGTCATCGCCAGCGGCCTCGTCCTGCTCGGCGCGTCGCTCATAGTCACCGCCCGGACCGATTGGAGCCTCAGCCGCCACTCGTGGCCGGTGGTGCTGGGCGCCGCCCTGATCGCCGTGCTCATCGTGACGTCGACCAGCCTGGGGGTGGGGGGAGCCCTCGACCACATCTCGTTCGGCACCATGACGCGCGACAACGTGGGCAGCGGCCAGACCGTCTACGGCGGCTTCGGGGAGCTCACGGTCCACGCCACTTCGCTGGCTCCCGGCCAGTCCGTCAAGGTCCAAAGTGTCGCCGGCCTGACGACCATCGACACAGATCGAAGTGTGCCTTTACGGGTCGACGCCAAGCTGCTCGGCGGGCAGATCTGCGTGGACGGCCTCGATCAAGCAGACGGCGTGAACGCCAACCTGCACCGTGTCTACGACGCCCCGACGGCCGCCCCGCCGGTTCACGTCGAGGTGCACCAGCTCTTCGGCCGGGTGTTGATCAACGGCACGGGGTGTGGACCCAGATGACCCAGGCGGTCGCCACCTACCAGTATCGAACCTCCCGGGTCGCGGTCGGCACCTTCTTCCTGCTCTTGGGAGCCGCCTTCCTGCTCGACACGGCCGGTGTGTTCCGGGTGACGGTGGCGTTGTTCTGGCCCTTGTTCGTCATCTCGCTCGGAGCCGGGCTCCTCCTCCACCGAGCTCGCCGGCTCATGGTCGAGGAGGACCGCAGCGCCCAGCTGGCGGTAGCCGAAGAGCGCGTCCGCATCGCCCGGGAGCTCCACGACATCGTGGCCCACGGGGTCTCGCTCATGACCATCCAGATAGCGGCGGCGCGGCGGGTGTCCGTCAAGAACACCGAGTCGGCCGCAGAATCGCTCGAAGCAGCAGAGCAGACCGGTCGCCAGACACTGAACGAGCTCGAAGGCATGCTGGCCGTGCTCCGCGGCGCCGACGCATCAATCGGCCGGGCTGCCGGTATGGCGCCCAACGGGGTGGCGACCGCGGGTGGGGAAGGCAACGGGGCGAGGTCGCCACTGCCGCACATCTCCGACATCGAGCCGCTCGTCGACGCGGTGCGCCAGACCGGTCGGACCGTGACCTACCAGGTGCTGGGCGATCCACCTCCCCTACCGGCAAGCGTCGAGATGACCGTGTACCGCGTGGTCCAAGAAGCCCTCACCAACGCGGTGCGATACGCCGGGGAGGCAGCGATCGACGTCCAGGTCATCTGCTCCCCCACCGCTATCACCGTGTTCGTGGACGACGAGGGAACCGGTGCCGGCTTGGCGGGAGGGACCGGCAGCGGCCATGGGCTGGTGGGCATGCAGGAAAGGCTGGCCGCGGTAGGAGGCACCCTCGAAGCTGGACCCAAGCGGCCCGGGCCAGGCTGGCGGGTGTATGCCACGATCCCGGTCGTGCTGTTGAACGTGACCTGAGCGACCACTTCCAAGAGCCAGCACGCGGACCACCCGGCCCGCCAGACTGGGAAGTGTGATCCGCCTCCTGATCGCTGACGACGAAGCAATGGTCCGCCGGGGCTTGCGCCTGGTCCTCGAGACCGAGGACGACCTGCAAGTGGTCGGCGAGGCCACCGACGGCATCGAGGCCATCGAGGCGACCCGCCGGCTGCGGCCCGACGTGGTCCTCATGGATGTCAGGATGCCCCGGCTGGACGGCGTCGAGGCCTGCCGCCGACTGGTCGCGGACGATGACGTGAAGGTGGTGGTGCTCACCACCTTCGATCTCGACGAGCACCTGTTCGCGGCCATCCGGGCCGGGGCCAGCGGCTTCCTCCTGAAAGCCTCGCCGCCCGAGGATCTGGTCGCCGCCATCCGGGCCGCGCAAGCCGGCAACGCCCTGGTCGAGCCGAAGATGACCAAGCGGTTGCTCGAGGAGTTCGCCAGGCGACCCGAGCAACCGGCGGCTGGTCGCGTGCCAGACCGGTTTGCCGATCTGACCGAGCGGGAGGTCGACGTGCTCCGTGAGGTCGTGCGCGGAGCCAGCAATGCCGAGATCGCCGAGCGGCTCTACATAAGCGAGACCACGGTGAAGACCCACGTCAACCACATCCTCACCAAGCTCGCCGTGCGCGACCGCATCCAGGCCGTGGTGATGGCCTATGACTACGGGCTGGTCGAGCCAGGAGCCAGCCGGGCCGACTGACGCCCAGCAATGAAGTGATCGGCCAGAAAGAGATCAACCGGGCAAAGATCCGCCGGAAGGATGAGCACCGAATCACCCCGCCGGAGGATGTCGTGGGCCACGAGCCGGCCTACCTTGGCATGCAAGGAGGAATCATGTACGACTTCCCATCCGATCCGGTCAGCAGCGCGGGCCATTCGCCTGGCCCCGGATACGACGAGCACCGCCACAGCACCCTGAGCCTGATACTCCTGATCGCCGCGGTCGCGGTCATCGGGATCATCGCCATCGGTTTCACCTTCTGGGCGCTGGGCTTCTTGTTCCACGTCTTCGGGCTGGTGCTGAAGATCGCCATCCTCGCCGGGGTTGCCGCCCTGGTGTGGAGGCGGGTCGCCAGGGGCCGTTGCCGGAGATTCTGAACGCCTTCCGGCTTCTACTCGCGAGTTGAGGATTTAACCGCCGGACCCTTGACAGAGCCGATGTGGCGACCTTGAATTGAGGTGCTCTAGAACAGGGAAAGGAGGGCACCGTGGCAACATGGAGCTCGTCCGAGGAGGACGGTCCGCCCCGCTGGTGAGGGACCTGCGCGGCATGGCCCGGTGGGTCCACAGAGCAGGTCGTAGTGGATCAGGCCCTTGAGTGCACCGGCCCTATGGTCGGGTTCCGTTGCGGCGAGACCCGAGACGAGGCGGTCCCAAAATGCTAAGTGGAATCCTGGTCCACTGACGAATCAACCGGCACAGGAAGAGGCCCAACGGGCGTTCC
The DNA here is from genome assembly GCA_019241495.1 of Acidimicrobiales bacterium. Lineage (GTDB taxonomy): Bacteria > Actinomycetota > Acidimicrobiia > Acidimicrobiales > Palsa-688 > JAFAWZ01. The sequence continues at coordinate 12,548 of JAFAWZ010000277.1, forward strand.
TGTGCCGGTTGCGCGTGGCGGCCCAACCCCAGTGCGTGGACGTCGGGCATCACGCGATGCCAGCATGGACTCGATGAGCGACCTACCCGTTCACCCTGGCGCATCGTCGACCGAACGACCTCCGGGACTCGCACTCACCCCGGCCGAGCGCCAAGCCCGCACGCGAAACCGGCAGTGGCTGCTCATCATCGTCATCGTCTCGGTGGTGCTGCTGGTCTTGGCTCTGGCCGCCTCCGCCGTCGCCGAATCCAACACCCCGAGCGCACCTTCTGCGGTGCCGCCCGCGGGCTACCAAACGGTCAACGACGGCTACTTCTCTTATGCCATCCCCTCCGGCTGGTCCGTAAACCAGCTCTACACTGACAGCGCCGGTGACAGCTACCGGTCGGGATCCGGTGAGTGGGCGGGGGAGCACATCGGCTTCCGGGGCTCTGCACCGGTGGTCGGCGAGCCTCAACCGGAGACGCTCGCCGCGTTCGGCATGAACCGGCCGCAGCCTTACACCTTGACCGGCGGGCACCCCATCGATGTTCCGGGCGCAGCCGCGGCGTTCCGCTACGACCTGACCCGCCCGGGGGGCTTCCGGGCCACGGCTATCGACGCGTGGAACTCTCGCTATGGAGTGGAACTGTGGCTGGTGGTCGACGCGCCGAGCGGCGTGACCGAGCAGATCGTCAGCCACTTGCGGGCCTGAGAAGTTGTCGCAAAACTACTTCGAGGTGGGAGAAGGCGGCTCGTCCCATACCGTGGATGCGTGCAAGAGGCGAGTCGGTCGACGACGAGCCGCCGCCTTCTCCGTCCCGCGGGTTTTGCGACAGCTTCTGAAGGCCCGTCTACGGGACGGCGTAGGCGAACACGGGATAGCCGTTGTAGTTCACGGAGTCCGACGGCAGGTACGGGCCGTTGATGATCACGTTGTAGGCCCCCACCGGCGCCGGGCCCGCGTCACCTTCGATCGTGTCGATGGCTCCATCCGGCCAGACCTGGGCCACGATTCCCATGTGGACGGCGGTGTCTGCGTTCTCCGGTCCGGTGCCATATAGGACCGAGTCTCCTGGAGCGGGGGCGGCCGTCGGCGGCAAGACGGCGGTGTAGCGGGCCGCCCAGGTGTATACGTCTCCGACGAAGGCGTAGCTCGGGATCGGGACTCCCGAGTGGTTCCATACCCACGTGGCGAACAGCGCGCACCACTCTTCGCAGGGGCCGTAGGGATTGCAGAAGTAACCGGTCTCAGGATCGGCCGCCACCTGGCTGGCCGCCACCGAGACTACGGAGCTGGCCGCGGCGGGACGGCTGAACACCGTCGGGAATGCGTCGGGCTCGAGGAGCCAGTAACCGTGACCAGATGGGGTGGGGACCAGGTTGGAGATGACCTCCGTGCGGGCGGCGTTCAGGTCGTCCCCGTAGACCGCGGCATCGCCGAAGTGGTAGATGTCGCCGTTGGCATTGGCCAGCCAGTACCCCAGCCCTGTCGGGGTGGCTGCGATGCCCGCCACCCAGCCGGCTATCGGGATTCCCCCGAGCGACCCGTAGAAAGTGGCGTCGCCGAAGGTGAAGATGCCGCCGTCCCCCGCCGCCAGCCAGTAGCCGTTCCCGTCCTTGCTGGTCGCCATGCCCACGACTGGGGACCACAGCTGGATGCCTCCAGTCGAGCCGTGGAAGCCGGCGTCGCCGAAGGAGAAGACGCCACCGTCGGAGGCCACCAGCCAGTAGCCCTTGCCGTCCGCGGTAGCGGCCATACCCACGATGGGCTGCCAGAGGCGGATCCCCCCGGTGGACCCCCAGAAGTTGGCGTCCCCGAAGCTGAACACACCCCCGTCCAGGGCGTACAGCCAGTAGCCCTTGCCGTCGGGAGTGGCGGTGATGCCGACGACCGGGGCATACAGGTTCAGCGAGCCCAAGGATCCGTAGAACGCCGCGTCGCCGTAGGCGAAGACGCCTCCGTCCGCCGTGACGATCCAGTAACCGCTCCCGGTGGGCGACGAGGCCATACCCACAGCCGGCGACGCCAGCTGCAGGTTCGTGGGCGCGCCGTAGAAACCGGCGTCGCCGTAGTTCAGCACCCCGGGATTGGCGTAGGCCGCGCCGTGAACGGGTTGGTAGGACGGGGGAGCGGCCGCCCCGCCCGCGCCGGGTCCCGGCACGCCCCGCCCGCCGAGCGGCTGCGCCACGGCCGGCCGAGCGGCCACCTCAGCCGAAACGGGGATCACAAGCAGCGACGCCAGGACCAGGGCAACGGCGGCCACCGCCCCGGCTTTCCAGCGACCACCCACCGCCCAAAACTGTAGCGACTCATCCCGGCGCCGTGGCGCCGATGTAAATATCGGAAGAACCCCACGCCGCTCCCACCACGGGGGCGAACGGCTCCACTCGAACCGCGGCGCCTGAATAAGGAGCGTCCACCATCATGCCAGCCGGGTCGACCACCAAGCCAACGTGGGTCGCCACAAAGAACGAGGGACCGAAGAACACCAGATCGCCGGGCTGCAACGGAGCACCCACCGGCACGCCCGGCCCGGCCGCGTACTGGTCCAGTGCGACGCGGGGCAGCGATACTCCGGCTTCCATGTAAGCCACCTGCACCAGGCCGGAGCAGTCGAAGCCGACGCCCGGCGTCTCCCCGCCCCACCGATAAGGCGTTCCCAGCTGGGCCAGGGCATACTCGACGGCAACGGATGCGGCGCGCCCCCTCGTCGCTCCGTTCCAACCGTAGGAGGCGGCCACGGCCAGCACCGAGGCGACGTAAGCGCTCGAGTGGTTGTAGGCATATATCGCCCCACCCAGCCCGCTGGCCGTGGCCGCGCCGTCCGCGCACAGCATCCGCGCCGCCGTATAGACCGCGTCCACCAGATCGTACGGGCTCGGCGGGGAGTGCCCGCCCGGCGGGACCGGCTCGGCGTACTCGGCGAAGGTCGCCGGCTCGAACTGCATCGGACCCTCGGCGCCCGCCGGGTTGGCCCCCGAGCGCACCCCGGGGAGGTCCGACGTCCCGTTGCTCGACTCGATGGTGCCGATGGCGGCCAGAACCTGCCAGGGCATCCCGGGGCAGCCCCGGGCCGCTTTCCCGTAGACGGCCAGCACGCCGACCGGAACGGCAGCCAAACCCCCAACCGACGAGCCCAAACCACCCGGGCCGGCAGAACTCGCGCCGGGAGAACTTGATACCGCGGCGGCCGCCAGGCTCCCCAACCCGATCAGTCCACCGAGGGCAAGCGTGACCACCGCGGCGATGACATGGGAAGGTGTGAAATGGAAAGGTGTTATCTTTTTCATGAAATATGATTATATTTCATGGCTCATCGATTTCTACCCAACGAGTGCTCACCAGTACGCTCTGTGCTGCGGGGATGTGAGTCCCGAAGGAGGATCGCTTGCGGACGTCCATTGCCGACTACGAGGTCATCCGGGCCGCCCAGGTCGGACCGACCGGTAGATCGAAGTACCTCTGCCGCCCTCCCGCCCGGCTCGGGCTGCAGGACCCCGTCACGGTTACCGAGCTGGACGCGGACGCGGGGGGTTGGCAGCAGCTCGCCGACCATCTGGTGCGCCTGGCGTGCGTGGAGAGCCCCGATCTGCTGGCCCTCCTGGAGGTGGGCCCCGACCTGTCGCCCGACAGCCCTGCGGTGTACCTGGTCACCGAGACGGCCCTCGGCGGCTCACTGGACCGTCCGACTGGGATCCTCGACCGCACCGCCCGCATCTCGGCGGTCGCGGCCGCGGCCCGAGCCGCCCACGCGATGCACGAAGCCGGACTGCCTCACGGGTCCATCTGCCCGCCGCTTCTGTTGTTGACCCCCGGGGGCGCGGTGCTGGGTCCGCCTCGACTGGACGCCCCTCTGGGGCTGGCCACCTTGGTCGGTTCCTGGAAGGAGCTGAGCACGGTGGACCCGGATCTCCTATCGGGCGAGGGCCCGTCGCGCAGCTCGGACATCTGGTCCCTCGGAGCAACCCTTCACGGCGCGCTGAGCGATCGGCCGCTCTATCCCGGGATCGAGGACGACGAGCCGGTCACCGCCGTCCAGAGGGTGCTCTTCACCCGTCCAGAGATCGATCCGGCGCTCGACGGTCCGGAGGTCGAGATCGTCCGGGCCTGCCTGGAAACCGATCCGGCGACCCGCCCCGATACCGCCCTCGAGGTGGCCGAGCGACTGCACGGGATGGCAGGGTTGTCCGGGATGGCAGGGTGATAGCCAGGCTGGAGGTCAGCGCCGGCCCCGGTTCGGTGATCCGCTTCGGGCATGTCGTGGCGTGGGCCGCCCCTTCAGCCTCGCCCGCTCTCCTCAGTTTTCTCGCCCAGTCCGCCCGCAACCTCGGTCCCTCCCCCATTGGGGGCCAGCAGCTAGCCG
>JAFAWZ010000005.1 GCA_019241495.1 Acidimicrobiales bacterium
CGGCGTGCCACGCCACCGGCTCGGACTGGACCGACATCGCCGACCTGTACGACATCTTGATGCAGCTGAACCCCACGCCGGTGGTGGAGCTGAACCGGGCGGTGGCCATCGGGATGGCTCGGGGGCCAGAGGCCGGCCTGACCCTGATCGATGCCTTGGTCGGGTCCGAGCGCATGGCCGGCTACCACTTGCTGCCCGCAGCACGGGCCGACATGCTGCGGCGCCTGGGCCGGGTGGCCGAGGCCCGCAACGCCTACCGGAGCGCCCTCGACCTGGCGATCAACGACGCCGACCGGCGGTTCCTCCACCGGCGCCTGAACGAGGTCCGTTAGGGACCGCCACAGAACAACTTGGACGGCCGCAGGCCGAAAAGGAAGCAACACTAAGGGAAAACTGGGCCCGGCCGTCCAAGTTGTTCGAAGGCGGGACCTTAGCCCGCCCGATCGGCGCGGATGAGGAGCGTCTCGTAGTGCATGTCGAAGCGGCCTCCGAAGCGGTCGATGGCCTCGCCCACCATGTCCAACAGCCCGTCGCGGGTGTCGGGGTCGAGCGCGGCGTGGTCGCTGTGGGTCGGAAGCTGGTCGAGCCATTCCTCTCGGGTATAGGTGCGTTCCCACCCGAAGTACTCGAGCACGGGATCGGAGAACGCCGCGGTACGCCCGATGGCCTCGACGTGGTCGGGGTAGCGCTCGTGACGGGAGTAGCCGAGGAGCACCGAATAGTTGTCGGCGCCAGGGGCGATCGCCGAGTAGACGCCATCGAGGGCGGCGGACAGATCGGCGGGAGGGTCGCCGATGTTCCAGAACAAGGCCAGCCGACCCCCCGGCCGTAGTAGCTGGGCCGCCTTCTGGGCGCCGGCGAGCGGCTCCACCCAGTGCCACGCCTGGCCAGCAGTGAGGAGGTCGAAGGTGCGGCCGTCCGGATCCCAGTCCTCGAACCGGCCGACCTCGACCTCGATCTGGTAGCGACGGGCGATCTCCGCCATCCGGGGGTCGATCTCGACGCCGACTACGTGAGCGCCTTGGGCGGTCATGGCCCGGGCTGCGATCCCGGTACCGCACCCGACGTCGAGCACCTGGATCCCTTGGGGCGTGGGGCCCAGGACGGTGTCGAACAGGGCATCGGGATAGGTGGGACGCGACCGGTCGTAACGGTCCGCCTGGCCCCCGAAGGACTCGGCCCGGCGCCGATCGGCGTGCAACATGGGCCAATGGTGGCACGCCGGGGGCGAGACGGCGGTCCGCTACTGTTCGGGCGTGCCCAGTTCCCCTGTCCGTGCCGCCCTGACCGCTGCCGTCGCCGACCACCGCCTCCTGGACCATCCGTACTACCGCAAATGGCAGGCGGGGGAGCTCACCGTCGAGGACCTGGCCGCGTATGCCGCCCAGTACCGCCGCTTCGAGGAGGTCCTCCCGGAGGTGCTCTCGAACGTGGCCGGCCAGCTTCCCGAGGGACCGGTGCGCCGCCTGGTAGCCGATAACCTGGAGGACGAGAAGTCGCACCCCAGGGCCCACCTCGAGCTGTTCGACGGCTTCGCCGGTGCGGTGGGCGCCGACACCGCCACGGCGTCGACCACCGCGACCGCCCGGCTGGTCGACGTCTACCTGGATGGCGTCGGCGAGGGAGCGGTGCCGGCGCTGGCCGTCATCGCGGCATACGAGAGCCAAGCCGCCGAGATCGCGTCGACCAAAGCTGACGCGCTGCGCGATCACTTCGACTTCGGGCCGGCCGCCACCGAGTTCTGGGACGTACACGCCGGCATGGAGGGCTCTCACTCCGAGTGGACCTTGGAGGCCCTGGCCTCGCTCGAGGCCGAGCCCGAGGTGGTGGCGGAATGGGCTTCCAAGTCGGCCCGCGCCTGGTGGTCGTTCCTCGACGAGCGGGACCAGGGCAGCTTCTGAGGGTGTTGATCGCGTTCTGCCCATAGAAAGCGGACCGCGCCACGAAAACCGGCCGGGAACTGACCGGGTTTCCTTCGTAGCATTTTGGAAAACCAACCGGAACGAAAGGTGACCGACCATGCCAGAGCGAGACGGATACATCCCGGGCGTCCCCTGTTGGGTCGACACCAGCCAGCCCGACCCGGCCGCCTCGCTGCCCTTCTACCAGGGCCTGTTCGGGTGGGACTTCGAAGACGTCATGCCCGAGGGGTCGGGCGGCAACTATTTCATCGGCCGTATCCGGGGTGGGGACGTGGCGGCGATCGGGTCGACTCCCGAAGGTGCGCCGCCGATGGCGACCTGGAACACCTATGTGTGGGTCGAAAGCGCCGACGAGACGGCCAGGAAGGCTCGCGCCGCGGGGGGAGTGGTGCTGATGGAGCCGTTCGACGTCATGGGCGCGGGCCGCATGGCAGTCATCGCCGATCCCGAGGGAGCGGTGTTCTCGGTCTGGGAGGCGAAGGACCACAAGGGTGCCAAGGTCGTCAACGAGCACGGCTCGCTCAACTTCAACGGCCTGGCCACCCGGGATCCCGAGAGCGCGAGGGCCTTCTATGGCGCCGTGTTCGGGTGGACCACCCTGGCCATGCCCTCGGGCGAGATGTGGACCCTTCCCGGCTACGGCGATCATCTCGAGGAGCGCACCCCCGGTCTACGTGAGCAGATGGCCCAGATGGGCGGCCCCGTTGGGTTCATCGACGTCGTCGCGGCTCTCAACCCGATCAGGAGTGACGACTCCGAGACGCCGGCCCATTGGAGCGTCACCTTCGGCGTAGACGACGCGGTCTCGGCTGCAGCCAAGGCCGCCGAGCTGGGCGGCCAGGTCGTGGCAGGGCCGATGGACGCCCCCTGGACCCGGTTGGTGGTGATCAAGGATCCGCAGGGGGCGGTGTTCGTGGCCGGCCAGTTCGTCCCCGAGAACAGGGACCTCAGTGCCTAGCGCCGTGCGCGATCAGGCCTCGAGATAGCGGAGGACGGCGAGCACCCGGCGATGATCGGTCGGCGACGCGGCCAGGTCGAGCTTGGAGAAGATGTTGGCCACGTGCTTCTCGACCGCGCCCTCCGAGATCACAAGGGTGGCGGCGATGGCCGCGTTGGTGCGGCCTTCGGCCATCAGAGACAGCACCTGCGTTTCGCGGCTGCTCAGGTGGGAGAGCGAGTCAGACCGGCGAGACGCCCCGAGTAGTTGGGTCACCACCTCGGGGTCGAGAGCGGTGCCCCCCGATGCCACACGTACCAAGGCGTCCACGAAGTCGCTGACATCGGCGACGCGATCTTTGAGCAGGTAGCCGATTCCTGCTGCCCCACCGGCCAGCAGCTCGGCCGCGTACCTGGTTTCCACGTATTGGGAGAACAGCAGTATCCCCAAGCCGGGGTGGGCCAGGCGCAGCTCGAGGGCGGCTCGCAGCCCCTCGTCGGTGAATGTCGGGGGCATCCGGATGTCGACCACTGCCACGTCGGGGCAGCTTTTGCGGACGTGCTCTTGGAGGGCGGCGGGGTCGCTGACAGCTCCCGTGACACGGAAACCTCGGTTAGACAGCAGCTGAACCAGCCCGTCGCGCAGGATCGCCGAGTCCTCGGCGATGACCACCCTGATGGCGTCGTACGTCACGCGTGGCAGGGCAGGTCGACGGTGACCACGGTCGGCCCGCGGGGGGGACTGGCGATGCTCAGATGGCCGTCCACGGCCCGGACCCGCTCGGTCAGTCCAGCCAGGCCGCTCGACGAGGAGCCGATCCGGGTGAGCACGGCGCCTCCGCGCCCGTCGTCGCGAACCACGATCCGGAGCCAGTTGCCTAGCTGCACACAACTGACCGAAGCCCGCGAGGCTTGGGCGTGCTGAGCCACGTTGGCCAACAGCTCGGCGACACAGAAGTAGGCGATGGCCTCGATGGCGGGGGTCGGCCGGGAGCCGATCGACGCGGTCAGCTCACACGGGATGGCGGCGCGGGCGGTGAGGGTGGCCAAGGCACTCTCCAGGCCGGTGTCGAGGACCGGAGGGTGGATGCCCCGGGCCAGGTCCCGCAGCTCGACGATCGCTTCTTTGGCCCCCCGGTGGGCCTGGTCGATCAGGAGGCGGACCTGATCGAGGTCCGGACCGTCTTCGTCGGCCAGTTGCTCCTTGGCTTGTCCGAGCTGCATGGCCAACGCGACGAGCTGGGCCTGGGTGCCATCGTGGAGATCGCGCTCGATCCGCCGCAGCGTGGCCACTGAGGCGTCGACGGTCTGGGCTCTGGACTCTTCCAAGGATCGTACGCGGGCGGTCAAGGCGTCGGGCCCGAGCAGGACGCGCATCACCTGGCGGTCGAGGTAGACGACCAGCCGCATCGCCCATGGGGCGACGAACACCAAGAAGGCGCCATAGATGAACGCCAGCTCAGGGTGGAACAGGCCCGACGAGCCCGGGCCGACGGGAACCGGCCCGATGCCGTTGCGGAAAGGCCCGAAGCCATTCACACCGCCATCACCTCGCGAAAGCGGGTACAGCAGACAAAGGAAAGCCTCGATCCAAACGCTCAGCCCGAACCAGAAACCGAACACGAGGACCGGCATCTTGACCACGCAGTACGCCACGGCTCTCCACCCGGCCCGGTCGCCGAGCGCGGCCCGAAGCCAGCCCCAGATGCCAGGCCGGCCGAGGAAGGGGTCGGGCTCGGCGATGCGCTCATCGAGGAAGTGGCGGGCCAGGGCCCGGTGCCACGAGCCGATGCCTCGGGCGCCGCGAATCGAGGCGGCGATGAGCAGCAGTCCGGTGAGGAAGACGACAGCCAAGAACACCCCGGCCGCCATGGTGGCCACGATGAACGCGATTCCCACGCACGCCACCAAGCCGCTGATCAAGAAGAACGCCAGCTCGGACCAGGTCCGCCTCTGGAAGGGCTCCCGAGCGATGGTGCGGGCGATGGTACGGGCCTGCTCTAGCCGAGCCTCGGAGATGTTGATCGTTCTCTCGCGCCCCGCGATCCGGAGATGGAAGCGCACTGCGCCGTCGTTCGTCTCGGTCGGGGTCACGCGTCCCGGGACGAGAAGACGACGGCTCCGGCAAAGAGGACCACTGCGCTGTAAACGAACATCAGCAACAAGCCTACGGTCGGCGAAACCTGGCTGTGATTCATGATGGTCACCGATACGGAGTTGGCCAGGATCTGGACCGGGGCGTAGCGCACCGGATCGCCGCTCAGCGGGTGCAGCAACAGCGGCAGCAAGAAGGTGACACCGACGTACGCGGAGATGGCGCCGGCCGTGTTGCGGATGACGGTGCCCAACCCCATGCCCAACATCCCGAACAAGGCCAAGAAGGCGCCGGACATGATCACGGCCCGGGCCACTCCGGGCTGTCCGAGGTGGGCTGACGGGGCGCCGCCACCGGAGAGTATGGCCTGGCCGAGGGCGAAGCAGGCGAAGGAGAGGGCTTCGGCGACGATCAACATGCCCGCGCCAGCCACGGTGGCCTTGCTCACCAGTATCGGGAGACGTCGTGGCGTGGCCGAAAGGGAGGTGCGGATCGTGCCGCTCGCGTACTCGCCGGTTACTGCCATGGCCCCGAACACGCCCATGGTCAATATGCCTATGAGCAGACCGGCCAGCGACTGGTTGGTCGGGTCGAATCCCCGATACCAGTCCGCGCTCCTGTGCAAGGCGCTGTTGGCCGAGATGATCGTGACGAGGGCCATTCCGGCCGTGGTGATCAGCAACGTCCACAACGTTGAACGGAGGGTGGCCATCTTGACGGTCTCGGAGCGGAGAAGCTGCCTCATGCCGTAGCGGCCGGCCGGTGTGTAGGAGCGGTATGCGGTAACGGTCATCTTTGCCCTCCGGAGGTCGAGACGGCCATGGTCGAGCTGCGGTATTCGACGGCGTCTTGGGTGAGCTCCATGAAGGCATCCTCGAGTGAGGCCACCATCGGGGTGAGCTCATGGACCGTGAGGCGGTCCCGGGTTGCGAGGTCGCCGATTTGGGCGGCGGTAAGGCCCTCGACGTTCAGTGAACCATCGTCGTCGACTGCGACGGTTGCGCCTGATCCGGTGAGGGTCTTCGTGAAGGCGCCCGGCTCTGGGGTGACCAACCGGACGGCCAGGCCTCGACTGCGGGCCACGAAATCTGTGACGCTCGTCTCTGCAATCAGCGAGCCGCGGCCGATCACCACCAAGTGCTGGGCGGTGAGGGACATCTCCGTGATCAGGTGGCTGGACACGAAGACGGTGCGCCCCTCAGCCGCCCGGTCCCTCAAGAAGTGGCGGACCCAGCGGATCCCTTCCGGGTCGAGGCCGTTGACCGGTTCGTCGAAGAGCAACACTCCGGGATCGCCGAGCATGGCGGCGGCGATGCCGAGCCGCTGGCTCATGCCCAACGAGTACTTGCCCGCTCGTTTGCTGGCCGCCGAGGTCAGCCCGACGATGTCGAGCACCTCGTCCACCCGCCTGAGTGGGATGTCGTTGGTCAGCGCCAGCCACCGGAGGTGATTGCGGCCGCTACGGGCGGGATGGAACGCCTTGGCGTCGAGCAGGGCGCCGACCTCGCGAAGCGGCCATCTGAGGTCACGGACGGACTTGCCGTTGACGAGAACCGATCCCGCCGTCGGCAGGTCGAGGCCCATGATCATGCGCATGGTGGTCGACTTGCCCGACCCATTCGGCCCTAGGAACCCGGTCACGACACCGGGTTGGACGTCGAAGCTCAGATCCCGCACCGCGGTGGTCTCGCCGTAACGTTTGGTAAGTGAAATGGCAGCGATCATCAGGTTCCACCATAGAAACCCGCGGTCGCTCCGGGAATACCGTTGTCCGGCGTCTTTCGGGTGGGGTTAACCCCCGGTGACGCTCGGGAGCGGACCGCCTGGTTGGAGGGTACCGGCGGCCACCTGCTCGGTCGCCCAGTCGATCCATTCGACCAGGTTGGTGTAGAACCGCCGACCGAACTCGATGGTGAGCCGGGCGGCCCGTGTCGTCGTATGAGCTCCCCAATCCTTCTCGGCGATGGCCTGTTCCATCTCTTCGAGGTGCCGGGCGTACTCCTTGCGATCGCGAGCCAGGTAGGCGAGGGCCTCGTCGGTCGGCAGGACCCACAGGCAGAAGATCCGCAGTAGGGCTTCGTAGCGCACCTGGTAGTCCGGCTTGCTGTCGCGCATCCAGGCCCGGAGGGCCTCTATGCCTTGGGGGGTGGTTTGGTAGATCTTGCGGCCCCGGGGTCCCTCACCTGTCTGGGTGATGAGGCCCTCGGCGGTCAGCCTGGCCAGCTCGGGGTAGATCTGGCTGTGCTGGGCGGGCCAGACATTGCCCATGGAGACGGCGAAGTAACGGGAGAGGTCGTAGCCGCTCATGGGCTCTCCCGCGAGCAGGTCGAGCAGACCGTGGCGCAGGGACATGCGAGAATTTTAACAGGTTGATCTTGACATGTCGCGAATCGTGATGTTGGATATGTCCTGTCATAAGCAACATGTGAAGGAGGACATATGCGGACACCCAGCCCCGAACAGATCCAGGCTCGGCGATGGGCCACCCTGGGCGTGCTGTGCCTGTCTCTGCTGGTCATCGTGGTGGACAGCTCGATCGTCAACGTGGCCCTTCCCACCCTCGTCCGTGAGCTCCACGCCTCGACCGCGTCGTTGCAGTGGGTAACCGACGCCTACACCCTGGCCATGGCCGGGCTGCTGCTCAGCCTGGGGAGCCTCGGTGACCGGATCGGTCGGCACCGGACCCTGGCCGGGGGCCTGGTGGTGTTCGGAATCGGCTCCGCACTGGCAGGTTTGTCGGGATCAGCTGGTGAGCTGATCGCCTCGCGGGTCGTCATGGGCATCGGGGCGGCGGCGATCATGCCGGCCACGTTGTCGATACTGACCAACGTGTTCACCGGCTCCGAGCGGGCCAAGGCCATCGCCATCTGGTCGGCGTTCTCCGGGCTCGGAGTCGCCATCGGCCCGACCCTCGGGGGTTGGCTCCTCGAGCACTTCTCCTGGGGCTCGATCTTCACCGTGAACCTGCCCATCGTGGCTGCCGCGTTGATCGCCGGCTATCTGGTGGTGCCGCCCTCGAAGAACCCGAGACCCCAAGCGCTCGACCCTGTGGGTCTCTTCAGCTCAGTGGTAGGAGTCGTTGCGGTCGTCTACGCCATCATCGAGGCTCCCTCCCAGGGTTGGACCTCGGCCCGGACACTGGGTGTCGCCCTAGCCGGGCTGGCCGTCCTGGCCGGCTGGGTGGTTTTCGAGCTGCGCAGCTCACATCCGATGGTGGACCTGCGGGTGTTCCGCAACGCCCGTTTCAGCGCGGCGAGCTTCTCGGTCACCATGATCTTCCTGGCCCTGTTCGGCTGGTTGTTCCTCTTCACCCAGCAGATGCAGTTCGTGCTCGGCTACGACACCCTCCAGGCCGGCTTGCGGGCTTTGCCGTTCGCCATCGCTATCGGAGCGGTCTCCCAGCCCGCCGCCAAGCTGGCGGCCCGGATCGGCACGAAGGCGGTCGTAACCGCCGGCCTGACCCTTATGGCAGTCGGGTTCGGGCTGATGGCCGCCTCTACCGTGCACACCGGCTACTCGTTCCTCCTCCCGGCCAGCGTCGTCATCGCAGCCGGAATGGGGCTGGCCATGGCGCCGGCGACCGAGTCCATCATGGGTGCTCTGCCCCCGGCCCAGGCCGGGGTGGGCTCCGCGGTCAACGACACCACCCGTTCGCTCGGAGGCGCCCTCGGCGTGGCTGTGATGGGATCGGTGGCAGCTTCCGTCTTCACCAGCCACATTCGGCCCGCCCTCACGCAGCTGCCAGCTGATCTGGCCACCCAAGCCAAGAGCTCGGTGGGCGCGGCGGTCACGGTCGGCCAGCACGCTCCCTCCGGAGTGGGCACCCACCTGGTCGCCGCCGCCCGTGAGGCATTCGTCGCCGGCTCGAACGAGGCCATGATCGTCGCCATGGTCGCGGCGGCGCTCGGCGCCCTCGTCGCGGCCCGGTTCCTGCCAGCCCGGCCGGCCGGCGAAGCTGCGGTCACAGAAGCTGCGGTCACGGTCGAGGTGGCTGAGGTCGGAAACCTGGAATGGGCCGGCGCCGAAGTCGCCTGAGAAGGCGGCTCGTCTTTGACCGACTCTCTCCCCCGCTCGCACCCGGGGGATGGGAGAGGCGCCGCTTCTCCCACCTGGGAACAGTCTTGCGACAGCTTCTGATCGATTCGATGCGTGGGCGTGGTGCAACCGGGTGGTTGCATTACAGTGGGCGGGTGGACGTTCTTGTCTTGGGCGGAACCCACCACGTGGGCCGGTCAGTGGTCGAGGTGGCGCTGGCCCGTAACCACTCGGTGACCACGCTCACCCGAGGTGTGAGCGGCCCTCCGGCATCGGGCGCGCACCCTCTCTACGCCGACCGCGTCGACAGGGCAGCAATCGAAGAGGCGCTGAGCGACCGGTCGTGGGATGTAGTCGTAGACACCTGGAGCGGCCCGCCCTGCGCCGTTCGAGGTACCGCCAGCCTGCTGGCTGATCGGGCAAGTCAATACTGCTACGTGTCGAGCCGATCGGTCTATCAGCGGAGCGGGAAGCGGAGATTCTCAGGACCTGGCGGACGAAGAGCAAGTAGTCCCGTCCCGGGCACTCAGGTGACAGCTACCCGTATTTGCAGATAGGAATAGCGACATGAGGTTTGGGGTCAGCGTCGCCACACACATCGCCAACGCGGGCCTTGCGGCTCACGCCGAGGATCTCGGCTTCGACGCCTTTTGGGCAACCGACTCTCAGATGATGTGGTCCGACGTGTACTCGTACCTGTGCCTGGCCGCACAGGAGACCAATCGGATAACGCTCGGACCCCTGGTAGCCGTGGCCCCGACTCGGCTCGCGCCTGTGACGGCGCAGTCGATAGCGACGGTCAACCGCCTGGCACCGGGTAGGACGGCCCTCGCCCTCGGCACGGCACACACGGCCATGCGAACCATGGGGATGGACCCGATGCGCGTCGCGGCCTTCGGTGAGTATCTGCGGGTGGTGAGAGCGCTCCTGCGTGACGAGGAGGTCGAGTACGAGCTCGGTGGCCGCCGGCACTGGATCCGTTTCATGCATCGGGATCTGGACCTGATGCGTCTGGAACCTCGCGTCCCGATCTATGTCAGCGCCTTCGGGCCTCGGACCCAACGACTGGCCGGCCAGTTCGGCGATGGCGTCGTCGCGGCCAGCGGTACGAGCCCCGACAAGCGGGCCGCCCTCGAGGCCAACGTTCGTGCCGGTGCCGAGGCTGACGGACGAGCCCTGGCGGGTGACTTTGCCTACCTCCGCATGGCGCCACTGGCGGTCCTGATGCCCGGCGAGCCTGCGGATTCACCCGCGATCGTCGATGCGGTAGGCCCCATCATCCTCTCCCAGTTCCATGCGGCCTGGCACGGCTACGCCGAGAACCCCGACGGGTACGTTCCGCCCCCCCTTCTTCGGCCCGGTTGGGAGCAGTACCTGGCGATCGTGCAGCGCCGCGATGTGCCGCAGAACCGCCAGTACATCGACATCCACGAGGGCCACGGGACCATCGTCCGCGATGACGAGCGCCCTCTGCTCACGAAGGACCTGATCTCCGCAGCGGCCATCGTCGGAGAGCCGGATGAGTTGCTGGAACGGCTTCGACGAATCGCCGCCATGGGCATCAGCGAGTTCATCCTCCGCATCGGGCTCACCAACGCGCGTGAGACGATGAGCCGCTTCGGCCAGCACGTTCTTCCGAAGCTCTAAGGGTTCGGTGGCCGATTCGCTTTCTTGTTGAACCAACTTCACGAGCGCGGACGAGTCCAGGTAAAGCTTCACCTCTCCTCGACGCGCATGGCGGCCAATGCCTCCGAGGCCGCAACACCGTAGTTCTCGGGTGATTCATCGGCGACCAGGGCGACGCGAGCAACCCCACGTCGAGATCCTGGCTCTCCGCCGGGACTCTGATCCAAGAGATATGAAGGACAACGATATCTTCTGGCATCAATCTCATGCCGTGCTCTGCACCTCAAGGTTCTTGGCGCATTGGTCGATTCCGTGGTGGATGGACACGATTGGGAGCGACAGATGAGAGGCACCGCGGTGTCGGGGGCGGCAGTGACGCTCGAGGAGCAACGGCGGGAAGTGCAACGGATGACGATCTTGGCGACGTTTCTGGCGATCGCCTTGATAGGAGTTGCCGGGCTTGTGGCGTCGTTGCTCGCTTCGATACCTGACGTCGGCAACGAGGTGTTTCGCGCCCTGGTGACGGCGGGGATCGCCATCGCAATCGGAGTGCCGGGCGTGGGCGTCCTGGCGGCGTGGTCGAAGCGCGTTAACAAGGCTACTGACGCCGTGACTGACGCCAAGGCCGCCAGCGCCAGCCAGGAGGTGAGCGCGGCGGCCTCGCAGTTGTCTGCCTCGTCGGAGGAGCTGGCGGCCACGACGACCCAGCAGAGCGCTGCTGTTACCGAGGTATCAGCGACCACCGAGGAGCTTGCCCGGGCATCGGCATCGATCGCGGACACGATCGACTCGGTGGCTGCACAAGCGAGCGAGACCCGACAGAACCTGGAGGACGCCGAGGCGGACATTCAGGATTCGAGCGAACGCACCTTGGCATTGGCGAAGCGCGTGAACGAGATCGGTGCCATTTTGACCTTGATCAATGAGATCGCGGACCAAACCAACCTTCTCGCACTAAACGCTGCGATCGAGGCGGCGCGAGCCGGTGACGCCGGGCGAGGGTTCGGGGTTGTCGCGTCGGAGGTCCGCCAGCTTGCTGAGCGATCGAAGACGTCCGCCTCGGAGATCGCAGTCATCACCGAACGCATACAGACCGAGACCAACGCCACTGTCATGGCGATGGAGAAGGGTGCCAAGCAGATGCGGCGCGGCTTGACGCTGCTCGGCGATGTCACCCAGGCCACCGAGCACGTCCGGCTGACGACCCAGCAGCAGCGTTCAGCTACGAGCCAGGTTGTCGAGACGATGGCCCAGCTCGCAGACGCTTCCCGACAGGTGTCGTTGACCGCGCATCAGATCGCGGATGCCTCGCAGTCGCTCGCGGGTCTCGCCACCGACCTGGAATCCACTACGGCGCTGGTCACTGCTAGGTGACGATCCGAGCAGAGGTGTCCCGGCACGTGCAGATGGATACGGCGTTAGCTACTGGATCGACCAGCGATGCTGAGATCGGGCTGGTCGCCTTGGTGATGCCAGTGATCGAAGACTGGTATGCCCTGGAGATGAGCCAGGTACGCGAAGTGGTGGCCGCGCCGCGCGTGTCGGCGCTGCCGGCCATGACCAGCACCGTGATCGGAGTCTTTAACCTGCGGGGCGAAATCGTGCCGCTGTTCGATACGGCGGCACTGCTCGGATTGGGCACCATGCCGTCGAGCTCGTTCGCGATCGTCGTAGAGTCGCCCCTCGGCCCGGCGGGGTTGGCCGCGTCGGGGGTTCCCGAGGCGGTCAGGTTCGCCGGACCGGGTGCAGAATCCGAGACGCCGGGGACGGCACTGTCGTACGCGCTCGGCCACCGGATCGTAACCCTTCTCGATCTTCAGATGCTGCTCGAGCCGGACAGTGTCGGCGCCCAGCGGACACTTCAGTCAGGCCAGGCCCCAGACGACGTCAAATGACCGCCTCTTACCATGACCAAGCATTTCGTGAACTGTTCGAAGAGGAGGCCGGAGCTCGACTGGCCCGCTTGAGTGAGCAGCTGCTACAACTAGAGCAGACGGGTCCCGACGCCGATCTTGTCGCGTCGATCTTCCGTGAAGCGCACACCCTCAAAGGAGCTGCCGCGGTCGTCGGTTTGGACGACGCCAGCCGGGTCGCTCACGCTCTCGAAGGTCTGCTCGAAGACCTTCGCAGCGGTCGGCGTGACCCCAGCCCAGGACTCGTTGACGTGGCCCTGAACGCGGTCGACGGGCTGGCCTCGATCATCTCCCGTACCATCGCCGGTGAAGAGTGTTCGAGCGAGGCCGACGCCCTCGAAGGTCATCTGCTGACCTGGGTTGACTCCGACGGCATCGCGGAGCCGGGGCTGGAGGCGGCCCTGACGGGTGGCCGATCGGTATCAGACCAGGCCGTGAGCGACCATGGCCCCGCCCCGGCTGATGTCGCGACTCGCGCCGTGGCCAGCGAAGCAGTCCATGTCCCGATGGATCGCCTCGACGAGCTGGTCCGCCTTGTGGGAGAGACGGCGGCAGCCCAGCTGCGGGTGGGATGCATGCTCACAGAGCGTTTCGGGCTCGACCCGGTCAGCGTGGCGGAGTTCCGTGAGCTGTCCCGAGTGGTGAACGACTTGCAGGAACGCACTATGCGGGTGCGAATGGTTCCCGTGTCGACGGTTACTGACCAGCTTCACCGCGCCGTGCGGGATCTGTCCCGCTCTCTTGGCAAGCAGGTCAGTTGGGAGGTACGAGGTGCGGACACTGAGCTTGACCGCGGGGTGCTGCAACATCTGGCTGATCCTCTTCTCCACCTGGTACGCAACGCGGTCGACCACGGCGTCGAGTCTCCAGATGATCGCGTCGCGGCCGGTAAGAAACCTCAGGCTGCAGTGCGTCTCCATGCGATGCAGCTCGGCTCAGAAGTCATCATCGCGGTCACCGACGACGGTCGCGGCATCGACGTCCAGCGCGTCCGCGTCCGCGCGGCGCGGCAGGGGATCGACACCTCGGGCCTTACCGACGAGGAAGCCCTGTTCCTGATCTTCCGCTCAGGTCTATCGACCGCCGACTCCGTGTCGGAGGTCTCCGGACGCGGGGTAGGGCTCGACGTCGTCAGGACCAGTGTCGAAGCAGTCCGGGGACGCTTGGAGGTTCGCTCCCAGCCGGGTGGGGGGAGCGAGATTCGGATCATCGTCCCGATCACCCTGGCTGTCCTGCCGTGTCTCTTGGTTGCCTCCGGAGAAACCCGTTACGCCATCCCGATGCATTCGGTGACCGTGGCGACGGCACGGGACCCTCGCACCGCAGCCCACGCCGAAGGGCGCCCGCTGATATGGATCAACGGATCCACCGTCGCAGTGTCGAGCCTGCAACAGACCCTCGGCGGGACCGACGACGCCGAGCTCAACGGGCCAGTGGTCGTAGTGACCGGAACGGCACGGAGCCACGCTTTCCGGGTGGATGCGCTGCTGGGCCAACGCGATGTTGTCGTGAAAGGCCTCAGCCGGCTCCTTCCCCGCCTCGACGTGCTCGCCGGTGCCAGCGTCGATCCAGACGGATCGATCCTGCTCGTCCTCGACGCCGCAGCTCTGATCGAACGGGCCCGCAAGCCGGGCGCCTGGGCTGGAGAGCAGCCCGGACCTTTCCAGGGGGCTCCAGCAGCACGCGGATCGATCCTCGTCGTCGACGATGCCCTCACCGTGCGGGAACTGCAACGGTCGATTCTCGAACGCGACGGGTTCGACGTGCGCGTGGCAGCGGATGGCCACGAGGCCCTGGCGCTGCTCGCTGAACGGCAACCGGACCTGGTGCTCACTGACGTCGAAATGCCTCGCATGGACGGTTTCGAGCTCACCCAGGCGATCCGCTCCCATCCCCGCACGCGCAACCTCCCGGTCCTCATGCTGACCTCGCGCGCCAGCGAGACCGACCGCCAACGAGGACTAGACGCGGGCGCCGACGGCTACATCATCAAGAGCGGCTTCGACGAGACCCGCCTGCTGGAAGCTGTGAACGGGCTGCTCGGACGGCACTCATGACCCCTGGCGGCCCCATACGCGTCGTCGTGGTGGAAGACTCTTCTTCGCAGCGCGCCCATCTGGTGCGTGCCCTTCAAACGGACGGCGATATCGTCGTAGTAGGAGAGGCAGAGAGCGCCCCTGAGGCCATAGAAGCAGTCGAACGACTCCGCCCGGACGTCATCACCCTCGACCTCGTCATCCCCGACGGGGGAGGCCGGTACGCCATCGAACAGATCATGGCCCGTACTCCTACTCCGATCCTCGTGCTTTCCGCCACCTTCGACAGCCGGCATTCGACGCCAGCGATCGACACCCTGGTCGCAGGCGCGCTCGACGCCTTTCCCAAACCTCGCCGCTGGACAGCCCCGGATGAGAAGGCATTGCGCCAAAAGCTCCGCTCACTGAAGGGCGTGACAGTTGTGCGCCACCCCCGGGGCCACATCAAGTCATCGTCGCTCGGTTCCGGCCGCGAGCCCCGGTGCCCGACGCATCCCTTGACAACCGGCCATCGAGTCGTGGCTATAGCGGCCTCCACCGGAGGTCCCCCGGCCCTGGCCACCATCTTGTCGGGGCTCGGCTCCCTACGAGCGCCGGTCCTGGTCGTCCAGCACATCCATCCCGACTTCGTCGACAGCCTCGTCGACTGGATGGACAACATCACCGATCTCAAGGTCTGCCGCGCCCACGCCGGCGAGCGGCTCGAACCGAGCACCGTGTACATAGGACCCGGAGGAGTCCACCTTCGCGTTGACAGCCAGCGACGGATACTGCTCGATCCTGAGCCGCTCACCCTCCACCGACCGTCCGCCAACGAGCTGCTGTCCTCCCTCGCCCGACATGTGGGACGAGACGGCATCGGGGTGGTTCTCACCGGGATGGGAGAGGACGGTGCCGACGGCCTGCTCGAGCTGCGCCGCGCCGGGGGCACGACCATCGCTCAAGACGCGGCATCGAGCACGGTCTTCGGGATGCCTCGGGCCGCGGATCGCATCGGCGCTGCCGCCAGCGTGGTCCCCGTCCGGGACATCGCGGGCCGGATCCTGCGAGCCACGCAGTACCAAAGGCAATGAGCATGATCGACGAGACCGTCATCAGCAACGCAGCCGACCTCCTGGCCCAGCGCTCCGGTCTGCTGCTCGACTCCAACCCGACAGGGCGGCTTTCCCGCGCCCTTACCCTGGCCGCTCGAGCGAAAGGGATCTCATGCGCAGAGTACGTGACCTTGGTCGAGACCGATACCGCGATGTTGCAGGACCTTCTCGACCGGGTGACCATCCAAGAGACGGCGTTCTTCCGTGATCCAGGGCAGTTCGAAGCGCTCGCGACGTACGTGCTGCCGACAGTCCCCGCTCCGATCACGATCTGGAGCGCCGCATGCTCGAATGGCCAGGAGGCGTACAGCCTGGCCATGATCCTGGCAGAGTCAGGCCACGTCGGTTCACGCGTCCTCGGCACCGACGTCTCGACGAACGCCATCGACCGAGCTCGTCGCGGCCGCTACTCGAAGTCGGAGATCAGGGGTCTGTCCACGGCGCGCCGTTCCCGTTACCTGGTCGATGCCGACGGGGAGTACGACATCGCACCGGAGCTCCGGGCTCGCGTCGAGATCACCCGCCACAACCTGAAAGCCGGTCCTCCCGCGCTGCCGCCCAACTCATGCCCAGTCGTGTTCTGCCGCAACGTGCTCATCTACTTCGGCCGCGACGACGTCAGGCGCCTTCTCGACCAGATCGCGGACTGGATGGGACCCCAGGGATGGCTTTTCCTCGGCTACTCCGAGTCGCTCTGGCACATAAGCCAACGCTTCGAGATGGTTCGTCTGGGCGATGCTTTCGCCTACCGGCCATCCGGCCAGCGGCGTGGCAGGACCGCCACACCACCTCGCGCCACAGGCCAGGGCGTGACGGCGCCAAACAACGGGCGGCGACGAGCGTCGTCTCCCGCGGTTCAAGATGTCCCTCAGGCCCCGGCCACCGCGGTCAGCGCCGAGGCGGCCGAGTTCCTTGCGCTTGGTCGAAAAGCCATGGAGACCGGCGACCACGCAGGCGCGGTCGCTGCGTTCCGAAAGAGCACTTACCTCGATGGAGACCAACCCATCGCCCATTTCTGCCTTGGCCTAGCGCTCGAGAGGTTCGGGGACGAAGGGGCGGCCCGGCGAGCGTATGCCGCGGCTCGCCTCGCGCTCGGCCGCTCCACCGGCCTGCCGGCTGAGGATCTCGACGGCTATCACCCAGACGAGGTGGTCCGCCTCCTCGACAGGAAGCTGGCCGGAACGAAATGACAAGCCTGGTCTGCTTCGAGAGCGACCGAGCCGAGTTCGGGGTGCCGATCGAGTCGGTTCTCCAGATACGATCCGGCGAGGACCTCTTCTCGCTGCCCGACTCGCGTCCCGGCGTGGTCGGGTTCATCGAATGCGATGGCGTTGCCGTCGCGGTGCTCGATTCATTCGGGGTCGAGAACCGCCATGTCCTGCTACTCAACTATGGCGGCCGGACATTCGGGTTGCTCGTAGACCTGGTGACCAAGGTGATAACCACCGACGATTCGCTCGGTCCGCCACCGCGCGGCCAGCAACGCGAGTGGATCGTCGGCGTGGCCTCATTGGATGAGGGCCTCCTCTTCGTCGTCGACGTCGAAGCCTTGGACAAGAGGCTCGGGTCGTGACCACACGCACTGTCCTCGTCGCGGAGGACTCGTCGGTCATTCGCGCCGTCCTGCGACGCACCCTCGAACAGCACGCCTACGCAGTGATCGAGGCGGACAACGGCGAAGCCGCCCTGTCGGTCTGCGCCTGCACCCCTCCCGATACAGTCCTCTTGGACATCGAGATGCCTGCCCTGGACGGTTACCAAGTGCTGACCGCTCTGAAAGCCGATCCTCGCCTCGCCGACATCCCCGTCGTGTTCCTCACGGGGCGGACCGACATCGAAGACATCGTCGAGGGCCTTCGCCTTGGTGCCCACGATTACCTGCGCAAGCCGTTCGAGCCGAGCGAGCTGCTGGCTCGAGTCAGCGCTGCAGTAAGAGTCAAGCTGCTACAGGACGAGCTGAAGGCCAGAAACGTCGAGCTGGATCGGGTCAGCCGCCGTGATCCGCTCACCGGCCTGGCCAATCGACGCGAGATCGACGAGCGGCTCGAAGAAGCGATGTCGCTGGCCCGGCGCCGCGACGAGGAGCTCGCCGTCCTCATTCTCGACATCGATCACTTCAAAGGAGTCAACGACACGTTCGGCCACGAAGCAGGAGACCACGTGCTTCGTGAGTTCTCGTCCCGGCTGCACCGTCTCCTGCGTACCGAAGACATCGCCGGTAGATGGGGCGGCGAGGAATTCATCGTCATTCTCGGCACTGATCTCGCCGGGGGCAGCGCGTTCGGAGAACGGGTACGGGAATCCATCGCCTCCACCCCATTCGCCCTGGGCGAAGTGGAGATCGCCGTGACCGTCAGCATCGGATGCACCACAGCAAAAAACCATGACCACGAATCAGTGGTTCGTCGAGCGGATCAGTTGCTTTACAAGGCGAAATCGACCGGCCGGAACAGGGTAGTGGCGGCTCAGTGACACGGGGTGCGTGAGTGCCGGCCTGGCAGGGGCGCCATATGGATACGTAAGGCTATTCAATTACGTTACATTTGAATCTATGTACTCTAGGTAGACGGGAGTCTTATCTCTTCAGAAGGCATGACGGGTTGCCAATTGTTCTGAATGAGACCGAGAGAGTCAGCGGGGATTCGGATTCGGTTGGCTTGGATCGTTTGAGCGTATAAGTCGTCCGGTGTGTCGCGCCCTACGAGGCGGAACCCGCCGCTGTGGCGTTTCTCTCCCGCTACAGCCGTCGGACTCTTGACGCCTGCGCCCTCCGTGTTGCGAACTGGCGTTGAGGGTTGGCGCGGTCGTCTAATCGTGTGCAGCCATCCAAGGTGTGAGGAGTTTTGGTTCGCCGCCGCCGAGCTGTGCTCGCATCGTCTCGTTCGGGGTGCCGAGGACCTCGCCGGTGACTGTAGCGGCAGCCATGAGCGGTTCCATTAGTGGCCGATGGCGAAGTGTTCCAACGCGGCGGCGGCGTCTCGGTACCGCTCGAAGACGATTGCCTCGCTCTCGTTGTCGTTGAAGAAGACTTCGTACTGCAGGGTGCCTGGGTCTTGGGTTCGCACGATCTCCATTGCTTGCTCAGTCAGTCGCTTCCACTCGTCCAGCTTGCCAGGGTGGAACTTGACCGTGCGATACCTTTGATCTCATCCATCGGTCGGCCTCCAGTCGACTCCGGAAAAGAACCGCAATGTTCCATATGACCAGATCATCGCGATCGCCGACAAGAGCTACCGCCGAGGCCCATCCCCGAAGTGGACGCCGTTGTCGGGGTCATCGGGTCCGATGGGGGCGTCGTGCCAGCGTTCGCCGACTCGATCACCAACGACCGCTGCGGTTTGGTGGTTCCGTGGCGCCTACGGGCCGATGAGGTGGCCGGTCCAACTCAGATTTGGTGAGTCCAGACTCCGGATCGATCCTTGGCGTGTGTTCGCCATTGGTAGCTGGTGCCGGTGGGTTGCTGTCGGAGTTACCCACAATCCTCCCAGAATCCGACGGCGTTTGGCGAGCAACGGCGACCTGGATCCCGCGCTGCCAAGCAGGACGGCGACGATCTGGTCGGTAGTTTAGGGCGAGCTACCAGGACTTCTGCGCTGTCGGGCGGCGCGGTGCTAGCGTCACTGGCCCGAGGAGAGGTGCGAGAGCGGCCGAATCGGACTCACTGCTAATGAGTTGACCTCCAACAGGGGTCCGGGGGTTCAAATCCCCCCCTCTCCGCCAAAGGGTGTTCTCGCAGGGAACGCCTCAAGCAATTTCCTGCTGCGCGCATGGCTTCGTCTAGGAGCACCGCCATCCAGTAACGTCAGAATTGTGTGGTGGATCGTCAGGGCGGCGGTATGACCACACCCCCTAGAGAGCTGCCAACGGCATGGGCCGTGCTGGCGCGGGCCTTGACGGAGCGGCGAAGCGTTCGGGCCCGCTACCACGAGCGTGAGCGTCTGCTCTGCCCCCACCTGCTCGGCTGGAAGAACGGACGCCCCAAGGTCCTCGCCTACCAAACCACCGCCTCGCCTCCGACCCATCACGACGATCGAGGCTGGCGGTCACTGTTCGTCGACGAGATCCAAGTCGCCACAATCGAGCCTGACCACCCCTGGCAGACCGCTGAGGACTACTCGACGGCCTCCAACAGCGTCAACGAGATAGCCATGGCCATCCCTCCGGAGTGACCATCGCCCCGACACGAGGGGCGCCCCGGGCCCGGGGGGAGTGGGCCCAGGGCGGCTCCCTGGTGCTGCTCTACACCGACGGGGGGGGTGCCGGCGGAGCAACCACCAGTGAACCCGATCAAGACGTCCGCCGTGTCACGTCAAGATGAACAGTTGGGGAACGGCTGGACGCCGAGGTGCAAGACGCACCGTATCGGGCGATTCCCCAAAGGAGGTCCCCGCGGGATACTGGGGGGCGTGAGAGCAAGAGGTCCGGCGATCCGGGCGGAGTGGGGTCCAACCCGCCGCGGGCGGGCCGGGCCGTCCCGGCTCAGGAAGACATACCCGCTCAAATGGGTGGCCGTAGGGTTGGCCGCGGTCACAGCCCTGCTCATCGGCGGGCCGTATTTCTACTTCAACGTCATAGAGGGCAAGGCGCCCGCCAAGCTGTCGCTCCCGGCGGCCAAGAGCCCGGTCGTCCCTGGGCCGGTGAGCGGAACGTGGACGGTGGCACCCGGATCCGAGGCGGGCTACCGGGTCGACGAGGTCCTCTTCGGCCAGGCCCACACCGCGGTGGGCCGTACCTCCAAGGTCAATGGCCGGGTCGTCATCTCCGGGACGGAGGTCACCTCGGCCGACATCACGGTGGACCTGGCGAGCATCAAGTCCGACCAAGGATCTCGTGACGCCCAGTTCAACGGGTTCATCATGAAGACCTACGACTACCCGACTGCGGCGTTCAAGCTGACCCAGCCGATCGGCCTCGGGTCCATCCCGGGGATCGCCCAGCGCGTTCAGGACACGGCCACCGGAGACCTGCGCATGCGAGGAGTGACCCAGCCGGTAACCTTCGTCCTGAGCGCCCAACGGTCGGGTAGCGGCATCGACGTGAACGCCGAGATACCGATCGTGTTCTCGCGCTGGCACATCCCCAATCCGAGCTTCGCCGTCGCCCACGTGGGGAACACCGGAACCCTGGAAGTGCTGCTCGATCTCCAGCCCGGCGCTCCCTGAGCCGGCAAGCGATCATGCCGGGCGGGCCGAACCGGGGACCACGGCGCCTGCGGTGCGGTCGTCGGTGAGGCGCACCTCGACGACCTCGCCTGGCTTGTATTCCGCGATCAGCGAGCGGGGCAGCGACTGGATGACCTCCAGCTCGAACGCCGGGTCGGTGCCCTGGGCCTCGACCTGCAGGGTGAAGCGCACCATGGGGCGCAGGTCGACGACGTTCCCGAGGTTCTTCACGGCCACTATGCGGGCTCTCCCCGGCTGGCCGTGAGCCAGGATCTCGGAGATGAGCACCGGCTTCGGCTGGCCCCTGGATCGCCAGGCGACCAGAGGGAAGATCACCGCGGCCAGGGCGAAGGGCAGGAGGACGAACAAGATCACGAGAGCCTGTGAGGTGGACAGACCGAACAGGGCAGACAGTACGGAGATGCCCGTCAGGCTAGGCGGGCTCTCAGGCCGGGGGGCCGCTCCCGAGGACGACGTTCCCGGTGTGCGTCTGGCCGGCCGTGTCCGTCCAACCGATGCTGACCTTGGTGCCGGCATGCTCGCCAGCGAGAAGGGAGCTCAGGTCGTTCGGCGAGGATACGGTGTGGCCATCGACCGAGGTGATCACGTCACCCGAGGCCAAGCCGGCCTGGGCGGCCGGGCCGTTGGGCACCACCGAGCTGATCGTCGCTCCAGATGAGCCGTAGTACCCGGATGCCACGAGGACTCCGAGGAACCCGGTCGTTCCCACGTGAACCGACGACGTCGACACGCCCGACTCGATCTGGCGGGCGATGCTCAGGGCGTCGTTGATCGGTATGGCATAGCCCTCGGTGGCGCTCTGGTTGGAGCTGCTGTCGAACGAGTAGTTGGAGGAGGCGGCCGTGTCGATGCCGATCACCTGCCCGGACGAGCTCACCAAGGGACCACCCGAGTCGCCCGGTTGGATGTTGGCATCGGTCTCGATCAGACCGGAGAGCTGCTCGCTGGAGCCGTCCAGCTCGTCACTTGCGGTGATGGCCTGGTCGAGGGCAGTGATCGTCCCAGACGCATGGCTCGGGGTTCCGCCCACACCGCCCGCGTTCCCGGCCGCGAGGACCTGCTGGCCCACCGCGACGCTCGACGAGTTTCCGATGTTGGCGGCCGACAGCCCCGACGCGCCCTGGAGCTGGAGAACCGCGACGTCCGCGGCCTTGTCGTAGCTGACCACTGTGGCCGTGTAGGTTCGGCCGTTGCCGACGTCGGTGACCTGTATGGAGGTGGCGCCGTCGATCACGTGGTTGTTCGTCAACACCTCCCCGTTCGACGTGAGCACGATCCCCGTGCCGGCGCCTGCAGCCCCCTGGTACCCGAAGGTCGTGTTGACGTCCACCAGCGCGTCGTCGATCCGGCTGGCCGCCGAAGCGGTGTTGGCGCGCGCTGGCTCGGCCGACGGTGACGTCGCCGGCCACAACGCATGACTGAGGCCCAGGCTGGCGCCGGCTGTGCCGATCACCAATGCGGCTGCGAGCGTGGGACGGGTGCGCGACCAGCGCCTTCTCCTGCGCAGGGGTGGGGCCGATTGGGGGGGATACGAAGACCACATCTCGTTCATGGGAACCGTCCTCACGTTTCCGGTCGAGGGCTACGTTCCCAAGATGGGCCGGGACCCTATGAAGGGCCTGGGACGGATTTGAGAAGTTCCTGAATCCCGCCGGTCAGGGGTCTCCTGTCAGACGGCGTGCCCCGATCCCGATTGGAGCAACTGGAAGATGAAGTGGTCCACGCCTGGAGTGCCGGCTGAGGACGGCCGCCAGTTATGGGCCCCGCCGGGGTACCACACGTAGCGCAGGTAGGTGCCCGCGGCGCACGGCCAGGTCCGCACGATCGCCCCTCCCGCTGATCCGGTCGTGCCGATCCCACAGCCGTCGAGCCCTTTCAGGCTCGCCACCGTCGCAGTGACGGTCGGTTCGGTGAAACCGTAGATGTGCTTGGGGGCCTGTCCGGAGCCGAAGCTCAGGAGCGGGTCTCTCTCTTGAGCCACGATGACGATGTTGAGCGGGCGCATCGACCGGCACGGCGGGCCGACCGGC
This sequence comes from Acidimicrobiales bacterium, assembly GCA_019241495.1. Lineage (GTDB taxonomy): Bacteria > Actinomycetota > Acidimicrobiia > Acidimicrobiales > Palsa-688 > JAFAWZ01. The sequence goes on from JAFAWZ010000005.1 coordinate 22,871, forward strand.
ACGGCTTCGACCGCGACGAACCCGGCAAAGGTACCCGGCAGGTCACAGGCCAGGCGGTAGGCCATGCGGCCCCCGTTACTGAAGCCAACGACGTAGACGCGGGAGGGATCGGCGTGGGGTTCGCTGGATACGACATCGTGCAGGGCGGTGCGGATGAAACCGACGTCGTCGATGGCGTGCTGGTAGGCCAGACCGCAGCAGTCCCCGGCGTTCCAAGAGCTCTCCCAGCCCTGGGGCACGATCAGAATGGCGGGAACGTCCAGCCCGGTGAGCCCGCTGTGAACGAGAATGGCGGCAGGTTCTCCACCGCGCCCGTGAAGCAGGACGATTACCGGCAAGGTGCCTTGGGCGGCCGTGGGAACGACGGTCAGGTAGGTGCGGGAGACACCATCGACGGTGATTGCATGGCGGGTGGTCACCCAGGGCGCCGGCACCGCCGCCGTCTCCACCGCAGCAGGCAAGGGCCGGCCCGAAGGCGGGCTGGTGGACGCGGGACGACCAGGGTTGGCCGGTGCAACCATCAACACCGCGCCGAACGCGGCAGCGACCGCCACCGCGCACGCGGCCATCCTAGCCCCGTGCCCCCTTCTTCCCATCTGCCCCCTGCTCCTTCCTCCCTGTTTGCAAGTTTACCGCTCGCGCAGGCCCG
>JAFAWZ010000238.1 GCA_019241495.1 Acidimicrobiales bacterium
GGAGGAGGGAAGCACCTACGTATCACATCTGAATTTCTTGCTGCCGAGGTCGCTTGGGTAGGCCTGTAGCCTGAAGTTTCCATGGCCGAGTTGCGCAACATCCCGGGAACCTTCGACGTCGTCCCGGCCGAGTCGGGTCCATGGGAGGTCGTGGTCGCGACGTTCGCGCAAGTGGTCGAGGCCGCCGGGTACGGGCTCCTGCTCACCCCGACCTTCGAGGACATATCCGTGTTCAAGCGGATCGGCGACTCCACCGACGTGGTCCGCAAGGAGATGTACGACTTCGTAGACAAAGGGAACCGGCACATCGCCCTGCGCCCCGAGCTGACGGCGTCTGTCGTGCGGGCCTTCATCCAGCATCGGCCCGCGACGCCGTGGAAGGCGTGGACCGGCGGATCTCAGTTCCGCTACGAGAAGCCCCAAGCCGGCCGGTTCCGTGAATTCCACCAACTCGACATCGAGGCCTTCGGCAGCGCCGACCCCGACCTCGACGTGGAAGTGATCGCCCTCGGATGGGAGTACCTGCGCGCCCTCGGGGTCACCCAGGTAGAACTGCTGGTTAATTCGCTCGGTGACGGCAAGTGCAGGCCGGCCTACCGGCAGCTCCTCCTCGACTACCTGCTGCAGCACCGAGGCGAGCTGTGCGACGAACACCGGGCCCGGCTGGAGGAGAATCCCCTAAGGGTCTTGGACTGCAAGAAGGCGCCGTGCCGGGCGGTGGTGGAGGACGCCCCCCGCCAGCTCGACCACCTCTGCGATGAATGCGCCGCCCACTTCGCCCGGGTGGAGGAGGGGCTCCTTGCGCTGGCCGTCCCTTACTCCGTGGACCCGCTGCTCGTCCGGGGGCTCGACTACTACACCAGGACGGCCTTCGAGTACGCCGGGCGTGGGCTGGAGTCGGCCCAGAACGCGCTCGGGGGCGGAGGTCGCTATGACGGCCTGGTGGAGGCTATGGGAGGTCCCGACACTCCGGCCGTCGGCTTGGCGCTCGGGATCGAGCGCATCCTGCTCGCTCTGGAGGCCGAGAACACCCTGCCCTCGGGGCGAGCCGCTCTGGACGCCTTCGTGGTCGACTTTGCCGGCGGAGCCAACGCCCGCGACCTCACGGCCCGGCTGCGCGCTTCAGGCTTGAGGGTCGACCGGGCGTTCGACGGCCGCTCCCCGAAGGCCCAGTTCAAGGCGGCCGACCGGTCAGGGGCCCGCTTGGCGGTCGTCGTCGGGCCCGACGAGGCAGCCGCGGGGAAGGTCGGCGTCAAGGACCTGAAATCCGGCGGCGACCAGTTGACGGTCGCAATGGAAGACCTGGTCGAAGAGCTCCGCCGGCGCCTCGGCTGACAGCTGCAGTCACGGCTCGGTTCCGCGCTGAACGGTAGTCTCGCGTGCCTTGTTAGCGATCGCCGTAGCGGCCGTCTCGACAGCAGTAGTGCTGGTGCTTCTCGGCGCCGCGGTGTCGCTGCGCCGCAGCGCCCGGGAGCTGCGGCTTCTCGCCGAGGAGATCAGCGACCACGCCGGATCTGTCATCGGCGACGCTGAGGCGACCATCGCGCAGGCGCGCGGCCAGCTGGCCCGGGTCGACGACCTGGTCGGCTCGGCTGAGGCGATCACCGAGACCGTCGGATCGGCGTCGCGGTTGGCGCACGCTGCCCTGGCCACACCGGTGATCAAGGTCCTGGCCTTCGGGGCCGGGACGGCCCGGGCCGGAAGGCGACTGCGGGGCCGGCGCTGATGTTGAAGCGGATCCGCTGGCTCGGCGCCGGCCTGGCCGTAGGCGTCGGGGGGTCCATCTGGGCGCAGCGCAAGATGAAGTCCGTGGCCAGCCGTTACCGGCCGGCCGGCGTGGCGCAAGGCGCCGCGACGCGGGCTGTCGATGCCTGGCGCGAAGGGCGCTCCGCCATGAAGGAGCGCGAGGCCGAGCTGCGCGGTGATCCCTCCTCCGGCCGGCGGACCCACAGGCCGTAACCTGGAAGGCGACATGGACGCCAACGCGCTGCGCCGCGCCTTCACGCAGTACTTCGTCGAACAGGGTCACACCGCGGTGCCTTCCGCCGGACTCATTCCGCACCACCCCCGCGCCCCGCTATTCACCAACGCCGGGATGAACCAGTTCATCCCTTACTTCCTCGGGGAGGAGCGACCCCCATTTACGCGAGCGACCAGCGTCCAGAAATGCGTCCGGGTGCGGGGCAAGCACGACGACATCGACCTGATCGGGCGCACTACCCGGCATCTCACCTTCTTCGAGATGCTGGGCAACTTCAGCTTCGGCGACTACTTCAAGGAGCTGGCCATCCCGCTCGCATGGGAGCTCTTGACCGATCGGTTCGGCTTGGACGGCGAGCGCCTCTGGGTGACCGTCTACAAGCAGGACGACGAAGCCGAGCAGATCTGGCGGGACTCGGTCGGTCTGACCCCCGAACGCATCCAGCGCATGGACGAGGACAACTTCTGGGAGATGGGCGAGACCGGACCCTGCGGCCCTTCGTCGGAGATCTACTACGACCGCGGCCCGGAGTGGGGGCCCGACGGCGGCCCGGCGGGAGGAGGCGAAGAGCGATTCGTCGAAATCTGGAACCTGGTGTTCATGCAATACGACCGCCAGGCGGACGGGACGCTCGTTCCCCTGCCGAAGCCCAACATCGACACCGGCGCCGGTCTGGAGCGGATCCTTACCATCCTGCAGGATGTGCCGGCCGTTTGGGACACTGACGTCCTTCGGCCCATCATCGCCCACGCCGAGCGCCTGACTGGCCGCTCGTATGGGGAGGACGCGGAGGTCGATGTGTCGCTCCGCATCCTGGGGGACCACTCCCGTTCCATGACGTTCCTCATCGGAGACGGGGTCTTCCCCAGTAACGAGGACCGGGGGTACGTTCTGCGCCGGCTCATCCGCCGGGCCGTGCGCCAGGCCTACAGCCTGGGCGTAGAGAAGCCGGTGACTCCCGTGCTCGTAGCGGCGTGCATCGAGGTGATGGGGGAGGCCTACCCGGATCTGGTGCGCCAGGCGGACTTCATCACCGGCGTGGTGGCGCGCGAGGAGAGCCATTTCCGGGCCACCCTGCGCTCCGGGTTGGCCATGCTGGACAGCGAGCTGGCCCGGACCCGGCTGGTATCGGGAGAGGTCGCCTTCCGGCTGCACGACACCTACGGGTTCCCGATCGAGCTGACTCGTGAGATCGCCGAGGAGCGGGGGGCGACCGTCGATGAGGCTGCCTTCGATGCGGCGATGGCGCACCAGCGGGAGCGGTCCAAGCAGTCTGGCCGGAAGGCGGTCGGCGGCGGGTCGGGTGACGAATACCGGCGCATCCTGAAGGATGCCGGTCCGACGACGTTCGTCGGCTACACCGACAATTCGGCTGTCGCGACGGTGGTCGCCGTAGTGGAGGAGGACGGCAAGGACACGGTCGAAGTATTCCTCGACGCGACCCCGTTCTATGCCGAGGGTGGCGGCCAGGTGGGCGATACCGGGACGATCGAGACCGATACGGGCCGGGCCCGCGTCGTGGACACCACCTATGCGTTACCTGGACTGATCCGCCATAGGAGCCGGTTGGAAGGCGGCCACATCTCGGTCGGCCAGACCGCCACGGCCACCATCGAGCTCGAACGGCGCGCCGGCATCCGACGCAACCACACCGGAACCCATCTGCTGCACTGGGCGCTGCGGCGGGTACTGGGGGATCATGTGAAGCAGCAGGGCTCGCTGGTGGCGCCGGACCGCCTCCGGTTCGACTTCACCCACTACGGCCCGATGTCTCCCGAAGAGATCGCCCGCGTCGAGGACCTGGTGAACGGGGCCATCCTGGCCGACGACGACGTGGTCGTGACAGTCATGAGCAAGGCGGCGGCGGACGCATCGGGTGCCATTGCTTTCTTCGAGGACAAGTACGGGGATCAGGTCCGCACGGTGAGAGCCGGCTCAGAGTCGTTCGAGTTGTGCGGAGGGACCCACGTGGCGCGCCTCGGCCAGATCGGACCGGTGGAGATCGTCTCGGAGGGGTCGATCGGATCGAACCTGCGCCGCATCGAGGCAACTACGGGCACCGAGACGCTCCGCCGGCTGCGCCAGACGGAGCACCAGCTGAGCGAGGCTGCGGCGCTGCTGCGGGCCCATTCCGACGAGCTGACCCCAGCTCTGGAGAAGAAGCTGAGCGAGTTGCGCGAGGTGGAACTGCGCCTGCGCAAGTCCGAGCAGGCCGCCCTGTCGGAGAGAGCTCAGTCCCTCGTGGCGCAGGCCGCCAACGGGACCCTCGTGGCCCGGGTGGACGGGCTGGCCCCGGACCAGCTCCGCGAGCTCGGGGGCCAAGCACTCCAGATTGGCCAACTCGCGACCGTGGTGCTGGGCGGGAGTCCAGACGGGGAGAAGGTGTCGATCGTGGCCTTCGTGCGTAAAGGGGCCAGCCCGACCGCTCCCGAGCTGGTGGGCCCAGCGGCGCGCATCGTGGGTGGTGGCGGGGGAGGCAAGAACCCCGAACAGGCCATGGCCGGCGGTCGCGACGCCACCCGCTTGGATGAGGCGCTCGACCACGTTCGAGAAGCCCTCCGCTGATGACGTCGCGTCCGGATGGAAGCTGAAGGCCGGTTGCTCGGGCTGGACCTGGGGAGCCGCCGAATCGGCGTAGCTGTCACTGACAGTGGCCAAAAGGTCGCTACCGGCGTCCGAACCCTTCGGCGCGCCAGGGACCGAGGTGCCGACCACGTGGCAATCTCCGCGTTGGTCCGCGACTACGAGGCGGTGGGCGTGGTGGTGGGCGTTCCGTGGTCCCTATCAGGAGGAACGGGGCCGGCAGCCCGGGGCGTACTCGATGAGGTCGCCGAACTAAGCTCGACTCTCGACGTCGAGGTCGCAACCGTGGACGAACGTCTCAGCACCGTGGCCGCCTCCGAGACCCTAAGAGCCGCAGGGCGCTCGGCTCGTCGCCAGCGGGAGGTGGTCGACCAGGCCGCTGCCGCGGTGATCCTGCAGAGCTACGTGGACCAACACAGACACCGGGGATGATTGTTTGACCGATTACCGAGCGGGGCCCGCGGAGTGGCCGGGTAAGCGCCCAGACGAAGACGAACAGTTGGATGATGGGTGGCCCGTAGTCGACGATGCCTCGAACCCATCCTCCCGGGCACCGACCGGGCGTCGGTTCCGGCACCCGGTTCTCGTGGCCATCGGGGTCGTCTTTGTCGTGCTGGTGCTGATTGCCGGGGGATTCCTCTTGTGGGCGAGCTCGCAGATCAATCCGGGGGGCCATCGAGGCCCGGGTGTCTCGGTGTCGATCCCGCCCGGGTCCTCCAACGCCAAGATCGGGGGCATCCTGTCGGCGGCCGGGGTGATACACAGCGGCTCGTTGTTCGGCTTCTACGTCAAGTTGTCCGGTGACGGCCCGCTCCTCCCGGGCCACTACATCCTCCCCAAGAACTCGTCGTACCACGCGGTGATCTCGGCTCTCGAGAAGGGACCTGTGATCGTCACCGATGCCGTGGTCGTGCCGGAGGGCTTCACCGTGCGCCAGATCGCCGATCGGGTCGGGGCGCTATCCGGCCTCGGTCTGTCGGCGCAGAAGTTCCTCACCGCCGCCTCCGATGGCACGGTTCGCAGTCCGTACGAGCCGGCGGGAGTGAACAACCTGGAGGGCCTCCTCTTTCCAGCCACCTACACCGTCCACCAGGGCGAGACAGAGGTGGAGCTCCTGGAACAGATGGTCGGCGCATTCGACGCTCAAGCCGACGACATCGGTCTCCAGGCCGCAGCCCAGAAGTTGGGGTACTCGCCCTATCAGGTCGTCACCGTTGCCTCGATCGTCGAGAAGGAAGCCAAGCTGAGCGGGGATCGGGGACCGGTGGCCAGCGTCGTGTACAACCGGCTGCACAAGGGGATTAGCCTCGGAGCGGACTCCACCCAGACGTACTACCTGCGGCTCAGCGATCCCAGCCTGGCGGTACCGACAGCGGCCCAGGACGATCAGCCGAGCCCGTACAACACCCGGCTGAGCAAGGGTCTGCCTCCTACCCCGATCGCCAACGCCGGTCTCCCCTCCCTGCAGGCCGCGACCAGCCCTCCGACGACGACCTACGTGTACTTCGTCGAGGTCAACCCAAGCGGGCAGCTCGGGTTCGCGTCCACGGCATCCGGTTTCGATCAGCTGCGGGCCCAGTGCCACGCAGCCGGTCTCTGTTGAACCGCCCGTCCGCACTGGGCCCACCGACGGGGTCCACCCGGGTGGCGGGCGTCATCGGCGACCCCATCGACCATTCTCTGTCACCCGTGCTGCACAATGCCGCTTTCCAGGCCTTGGGCATCGACTGGGTGTACGTGGCCTTCCGGGTGGCGGTAGGCCAGGGAGGCGCGGCTATCGAGGCCATGCGCACCTTGGACCTGGCCGGCCTGTCGGTGACCATGCCCCACAAAGCGGAGGCGGCCCTCTCGGTGGACCGGTTGGGACCCGTGGCGACCACGCTGGGTGTTGTGAACACGGTCAGCTGGTCCAAGACCTCGCTGGGTCCGGAGCTCGTGGGGGAGTCGACCGACGGAGCGGGCTTTCTCGACGCGGTGCGGGGCGACGACGGGTTCGACCCGGCCGGCCGGTCCTGTGTGGTGGTCGGCGCTGGTGGAGCGGCCCGGGCGGTAACCCTGGCCTTGGCGGGAGCAGGGGCGGCGTCGGTCACCGTCATCGCCCGCAGGTCGGCACCGGCCGAGTTGTGCGCCGAGCTGGCTGGACCGGCCGGGCGGGCCGTTCTTGCCGGCGACCGTTCCGGCTTCGACGAGGCTGTAAGCGACGCTTCGCTGGTCGTCAACGCCACCCCCGTCGGTATGGCTTCGGGCGACGGCATGCCGCTTGACCTGGACGCCAAGTTGATCTCGGCGTCGCACTACGTGGCCGACCTCATCTACTCCCCTGCTGTGACCCCCCTGCTGGTGAGGGCGCGCCAGGCCGGGGCATCCCGGTCAAACGGCCTGAGAATGCTCATCCACCAGGCCGCCCGGCAGGTCGAGCTC
>JAFAWZ010000108.1 GCA_019241495.1 Acidimicrobiales bacterium
CGACTATCTGGCCCGGCGCGACGCCGAGTGGATGGGACAGATCCATAACTTTCTTGGCATCTCGGTAGGCCGGGTCTCGCCTGAGATCGACGACTGGCAGGCCAAGAAGGATGCCTACAACTGCGACGTCACCTACGGGACCAACACCGAGTTCGGCTTCGACTATCTGCGCGACAACATGGCCCGGGCTCTCGAGCACATGAGCCAGCGGGGCCACTCCTACGCCATCGTCGACGAGGTCGACTCCATCCTCATCGACGAGGCCCGCACTCCGCTGATCATCTCGGGCCCGTCCTCAGAGTCGGCTCGGCTCTACTACCAATTCGCCGGGGTGGCCCGATCCCTCGCCCGTGACGCCGACTACGAGGTCGACGAGGAGAAGCGCACGGTTGCTCCGACCGAGGAGGGCATCGAGAAGGTGGAGAAGGCCCTCGGGATCGACAACCTCTACGACCTGGTGTCGTCCAACTACGTCCACCAGCTCACCCAGGCGCTCAAGGCCAAGGAGCTGTACAAGCGGGACAAGGACTACATCGTCGCCGACGGTGAGGTGAAGATCGTCGACGAGTTCACCGGGCGCATCCTCGAAGGGCGCCGCTGGTCCGATGGGCTCCACCAGGCGGTCGAGGCCAAGGAACGGGTGGCCATCAAGGAGGAGAACCACACCTGGGCCACCGTAACCCTCCAGAACTACTTCCGCCTCTACAACAAGCTCGCCGGCATGACCGGCACGGCCGAGACCGAAGCGGCCGAGTTCGCCAACACCTACAACCTCCAGGTCGTCCCGATCCCGACCAACCGGGACATGGTCCGGGCCGACCATCAGGACCTGATCTACAAGAGCGAGATGGCCAAGTTCGAGGCGGTGGTCGAGGACATCATCGAGCGCTACGACAAGGGCCAGCCCGTCCTCGTAGGTACCGCTTCGGTGGAGAAGTCCGAGGTCCTTTCCCGGCTGCTCGAGCAGCGCGGCATCCCCCACCACGTCCTCAACGCCAAGCAGCACGCCCGGGAGGCCCAGATCGTCGCCCAGGCGGGCCGCCTGCATGCCGTCACCGTGGCCACCAACATGGCCGGGCGAGGCGTCGACATAATCCTTGGCGGCAACCCGGAGATGCTCGCCTCCCAGGAGGTGCGAGCCTCCGGTGGCGACCCTGAATCGGACGAGGGGCGGGTCGCATATCGCGAGCTTTTGACCAAGTTCGAGGAGGAGTGCTCGGCGGAGGGGGACAAGGTCCGAGAGCTCGGCGGCCTGTACGTCCTCGGCTCCGAGCGCCATGAGTCCCGACGGATCGACAATCAGCTGCGCGGTCGCTCGGGACGCCAAGGCGACCCGGGCGAGAGCCGCTTCTTCTTGTCCCTCGAAGACGAGCTCATGCGGCTGTTCGCCACCGGGGCCATGCAGTGGGTGATGACCCGCGCTCTCCCAGAGGACGTCCCCATCGACTCCAAGATGGTGACCCGCGCCATCGAGAGGGCCCAGAACACGGTGGAGGCGCGCAACGCCGAGATCCGCAAGGACGTCCTCAAGTACGACGAGGTCATGAACGAGCAGCGCAAGGTGATCTATGCGCGGCGGGCCCAGATACTGGAGGGGGAGGACCTGCGGGCCCGGACCGTCGACGTGCTCAGCTCGGCCATCGACAGCATGGTCACGGCTAACTGCCCACCGGGCGAGGACCCCGAGGACTGGGACGTCGAGGGGTTGCTCGGGGAGACCCGCCAGTACTTCCCGACCTCGACGGTGAAGGACGACGTGGCCGGGCTGAAGGATGGCAACGCCGTCTACGAGCATCTGGCCGCCGAGGCCATCACCTTCTACGAGCAGCGCGAGCGTGACATGCCCGCCGCAGAAGGCGGGTCGGGCGAGGACACCATGCGGGCCCTCGAGCGAGAGGTCATGCTCCAGCTCATCGACCAGAAGTGGCGGGAGCACCTCTCGGAGATGGACTACCTCCGGGAGGGCATCGGCCTGCGGGCCATGGGCCAGCAGGACCCGCTGGTCGCCTGGCAGCGTGACGGCTACGAGATGTTCGGCCAGATGATGGCCAGCATCGATGACGACTACGTCAAGATCGTCATGCACGCCCAGGTCCAGGTGCTCCAGCAGGTGACCCCTGAGGCGCCCGCTCTGGAAGGGGCCCAGTACCAAGCGGCCGATGATCCGGTCCAGGGCACCAGCGGCATAGAGCGGGCCCTGGCCGCCGGGCCGGCCCCGGGCGAGGAGGTCGTGTTCGCCTCCGACCCGGCGGTCCCGGCCGCGGGCGACGGGGACGGGCCGGGCGGACCGGAGATCCAGCGGCCCACCGTCAAGGAGTCGGATTTCGAACGGGCCGGGCGCAACGATCCGTGCCCGTGCGGTAGCGGCAAGAAGTTCAAGTTCTGCCACGGAAAATAGACAACCTCGGTGCGTGACTTCTCACCTGAGCTGACCGCGCTCGGGCAGCGGTTGAACGAGGCGGACAAGTACCTCGGCCTCGAACGCCTGCGCGCCCGGCTCCCCCAGCTCGAAGCCGAGCTCAGCCGGCCCGACCTGTGGGACGACACCGAGCTCGGCCAGCGCGTCACCCGGGAGTACGGGCAGGCCAAGGGGGACGTGGACCTGTTGGACCGGCTGGCCGGCGGCCTGGAGGACGCCGAGACGCTGTACGAGCTGGCCCAGGAGGAAGAGGACCAGTCGGTCGAGGCGGAGGTGGCGGCGGCCATCGCGGAGCTGGACCAGCAGCTCGAGCAGCTGGAGCTGCGGTCGCTGTTCACCGGTGAGCACGACGAGAGCGACGCGGTGTGCGAGGTCCACGCCAAAGACGGCGGCACCGACGCTCAGGACTGGGCCCAGATGATGGTCCGCATGTACCAGCGCTGGGCCGAGCGGCGGGGCTTCGAGCTCGAGGTGGAGGATGTGAGCGAGGGCCAGGAAGCGGGCATCCTGTCGGCCAGCTTCATGATAAGGGGCCGCTACGCCAACGGGCTGCTCCAGTCCGAGCGGGGGGTGCACCGCCTGGTGCGCATCTCCCCCTTCGACGCCCAGGCCCGCCGCCAGACGAGCTTCGCGTCGATGAGCGTGGTGCCCTTCTTCGACGACCTGTCGGGGGAGGTGGAGATCGACGAGAAGGACCTCCGGATCGACACGTACCGCTCGTCGGGCGCGGGCGGCCAGCACGTCAACGTCACCGACTCGGCGGTGCGCATCACCCACCTTCCCACGGGCACCGTGGTGGCGGTGCAGAACGAGCGCTCCCAGCACCAGAACAAGGCCAAGGCCATGCAGATCCTGGCCTCCAAGCTGGCGGAGCTGCAGCGGGAGGAGCGCGAGGCGGAGCTGGCCGCCTTGGCCGGCCGCCAGGCCCTGGTGGGATGGGGTTCCCAGATCCGCTCGTACGTGCTGGCGCCGTACCAGCAGGTCAAGGACCTGCGCACGGAGCACGAGACAGGCAACGTGTCCGCCGTCTTGGACGGCGAGCTCGATCCCTTCATGGAGGCCTACTTGCGCTGGAGGCGGGCCGGGGCCCGTTCGGCCAGCCCGGGTGAGCAGAAATGAGCCGGTCCGGCGGCTAGAGTCTCCTGCCGGGTCGCCGGCAGGGAGCTGATGGTTAGCACATCCCTCCGGTGCGCGCCGGCCCACTTTTTTCCCGATGATCAAGCTCGACAACGTCACGAAGTCCTACAAGGGCACGACGGTCGCCCTGCGGGACGTCAACGTCGATATCCAGAAAGGGGAGTTCGTCTTCCTGGTCGGCCCGTCCGGCTCCGGTAAGTCGACCTTCCTCCGCCTGGTCACCAAGGAGGAGCGGGCCGATGTAGGCCAGGTGTGGGTGGCGGGCAAGGAGGTCGGCTCGCTCTCCTCCTGGAAGGTGCCCTACCTGCGCCGCAACATCGGCTGCGTGTTCCAGGACTTCCGCCTCCTGCCGACCAAGTCGGTCTACGACAACGTGGCGTTCGCCCTCGAAGTGATCGGCCGGCCCCGGACCGTGGTCCGCTCCCAGGTCCCGCAGATCCTGGACCTGGTCGGGCTCGGGAAGAAGCTGTCCAACCTGCCCCACGAGCTGTCGGGTGGTGAGCAGCAGCGCGTGGCCATCGCCCGGGCCTTCGTGAACCGGCCCCTGATCCTGCTCGCCGACGAGCCGACCGGGAACCTGGACCCGGCCACCACGGCTGGCATCATGCGCCTGCTCGAGCGCATCAACCGCACCGGCACGACGGTGCTGATGGCCACCCACGACAACACCATCGTGGACTCCATGCGCCGCCGGGTCATCGAGCTCGACCGGGGCACCGTGATCCGAGACCAGGCCCGCGGCGTGTATGGGATGGGGGCCTAGCGGGTGGCGTTGTCGAGCAGCTACGTGCTGCGCGAGACCGCCGGGAACCTCAAGCGAAACCTGCTCATGACACTCGCCGCCATCGTCACGATGGCGGTGTCGCTCACCGCTCTCGGGGCGGTGCTGGTGATGCGCCAGGCCATCAACAAAGCGTCGGTGCAGTGGCGCGGCGGAGTGGAGATGGCCATCTTCCTGCAGCCGACCGTGAGCGACAACGAGACCAGCGCCCTCGGCCACGAGCTGTCCACCACTCCGGGCGTCAAGACCTACCACTTCGTCGACAAGCCGCACGCCTACCAGGAGTTCAAGGAGATCTTCGGGAACAACAACGACATCGTCGGCGTGCTGACCGTCAGCGACATGCCCGCCTCGTTCCGGGTCGTGCCCACCAAGGCCCAGGACATCTCCGAGCTGGGCAAGCAGTTCCAGAACCAGCCCGGAGTCCTGAAGGTGTCCTACGCCCAGCAGGAGATAAACAGCCTGTTGAAGCAGTTCAGTCGTTGGAAGTGGCTGGGCGGGTTTCTCGCCGCGGGCGTGCTCATCGGTGCCGTAGCGTTGATCGTCAACACCATCCAGCTGGCCATATTCGCCCGGCGCCGGGAGGTGGCGGTGATGAAGCTGGTCGGGGCGACCAACTGGTTCATCCGGGTGCCGTTCATGCTCGAAGGCTTCATCCACGGGATGTTCGGGGCCATCGTCGCGTTCGCGCTGACGTATTGGTTGCGCAACTCGATCGCCTCGTTCATCCCCGAGCAGACCCTGTTCGGCAGCAACCAGCTGTATGTCACCCCCACCGAGGCGATCTACAGCAGCCTGCTCCTGCTGGTCGTGGGCGCTCTGGTGGGAGTGCTCGGATCGGCGTTCGCGGTGCGCCGCTACCTGGCCGTCTGATCCGTTTGAAGATCCGTTTGATCTAATTCCCAGTTCCGGCCGGCCGGCTTCGGGACGCGACCTCGCGTACCGCTTCGACGACGGCGTCGGGCCGGTCGTGGGGCAGCAGGTGGCCGGCCCCGGCCAGGAGCCGGCGGGTGGCGTCAGGGATGGACCGTTGTAGGGTCTCGCCGACCTCGGGGGGGACCAGATGGTCGGCGCGGCCATTCAGGATGGTGGTGGGCGAGCTGATCGCGGCGAGCCCCGGTCGAAGCGCGTCCAGCTCGGTGAGCATGGCCCGTTGTTCGATGACGAATGACTGACGTACCCGGGATCCCCCGTTCGTGATCGGAGCCAGCGCGGACAAGGCGTCGCGGACCCGGCCGTCGCGCCGGCGGTTGGCCAGGCCCTGCACCCGCTTGCTGCCGACCAGCAGGCCGACGCCGGCCAAGGCCAGACCGGCGATCAGCTCGCCGAGGACGGGAGCGGCGAGGAGCCGGTCGTCCCAGGCCATCCGCTCACCAGGCCCGACCGATGCGACCAGGACCAGCCCCGAGACGCGCTCCGGGATTTGCTGGGCGGCGGCCAGGGCCGCTCCGCCGGCCCAGCTGTGGGCGACCAGGATGGCGTCGGCCCGGTCGAGGCGGTCCAGCAGGCGGGCCAGGGCCCGGGCGTTGCCGCCGAACCCGGTGGCGGTCCCCCCGGTTCGTCCGTAACCGGGCCGGTCCGGGACGATCACCGTGAACTCGCGCTCGAGGCGGGGCACGACCCACTGCCAGTCGGCACCGGTTCCGGGCTGGCCGTGCAGCAGGACGACCGGGGGGCCCTCCCCGCTCACCTCCGCGTACAACGGCGGGACGTAGGAGGGCTCCACCTCAGGCGACGCCGAACCAGCCTAGGACGGTCTGGCCCACCAGGATCATGGCCATGGCCGCCACGGCGCCCACCGCGATGGTGGCGACCACGCGGAAGACCGGACCGTTGACCGCGTCGCCGAGCACGCTGCGCCGGTTGGCCAGCACGAGGATGAAAACCAGGATGATCGGCGTTATCAGCCCGTTCAGGGTCTGGGTGCCGAGCAGCAGGGCGACCAGGTTGCCCGGCGCCAGGGCCACGACGGCCCCGACGAGGATCTGGGCGCTGAACAAGGTGAGGAACAGCGGGGCCTCGGTGAAGCGGCGCGACACCGACCGTTCCACCCCGAGGGCTTCCGACACGGCGTACGCGGTCGAGAGCGGGACCACCGCGCCGGCGAGCATGGCCGCGCCGAACAGGCCCAGAGCGAACAGGTCCACCGAGAGGCTCCCAGCGACGGGGCCTAGGGCCGCCGCCGCGTCGCGAGCCGATCCCAGGGGGCGCCCGATGTGCCCCAGGGCGCTCCCCGTGGCGATGATGATGAAGCAGCTGATCACGTTGCCGAAGATGGCGCCGGAGATGGCATCCGCCTGCTCGAAACGGTACTCCTCGGGGCCCAGCCCCTTGTCCGCCACCGCGGCCGCCACGTAGAGCTGCATGTAGGGCGTGATGGTGGTGCCGATCAACGCCACCCCGAGCAGGATGAACGACTTCGAGGCGATGAAGTGGGGGAGGACGAGGTTCGTGGTCACCGTTCCCCAGGCTGGGCGGCCCAGGAGGGCAGCGATCGGGTAGGTGAGGAAGACCAGGGACAGGATGAGGAACAATCGCTCGGCGTAGCGGTAGGAGCCGAAGATCACCAAGGCCCAGATCGACAGGGCGGCGATGGGCACCGAGATGAACTTGCTGACTCCGAGCAGCTCGAGAGCGGCCCCGATGCCCGCGAACTCGGATACGACCAGGCCGACGTTGGCGACGACGAGGAAGAACAGAGCGAACGACGCCAGGCGGATGCTGAACTCCTCCCTTATCAGGGCGGCCAGGCCCTTGCCCGTGAAGGTGCCGAGGCGGGCGCACATCTCCTGTACGACCACCAAGCCCACGGTCACGAGGAGCATGAAGAAGAGGGTTCGATAGCCGAACTGGGCGCCCGCCGAGGCGTAGGTGATGATGCCGCCCGCGTCGTTTCCCGCGTTGGCCGCGATGATGCCCGGCCCGGCGATCGCCAGGTAGGTGAGCCAGCGGGACCGGATGCGGCTCCTGGGCGCTTCGTCGGCTGCCGTCGTGCTGACCTGCGTAGGCCGGACCTCGGCGGTCACGACAAGAAGCGGGGGAAGTGGCGACGGGCCCTTTCTGGCAGCAGGGCATCGATCAGGTCGTCGGCGAGGATGCGGCCGAGCGGACGGCCGTCTTCGTCGACTACCACGACTGAAGTATGACGGGTCTCGACGAGGCGCTCGGCTACCTCGGTGATGCCCGCATCGGCAGGCACCGCGACCGATCCCTCCTCCGAGAGAAGGTCGTTCATGAGGCTGTCGTTGGTGGCGATGGCCATCTGGTAGAGGGGAACGTCTCCGAGCATGCGCCCTTCGGCGTCTATCACCACGATGCCGTCCACGTCGCCGGAGCGCTCCTTGTCGCGCCGGAGGCGCCGGCGAACCGATCGCACCGTCTCGTCGGCCGCCGCGCTGACCAGCTTGGTGGTCATGAAGCCGCCCGCCTGGTCCTCTTCGTACTCGAGCAGGTCGGTCAGCTCCTCGGCCTGTTCGGGGTTCATGCGCTCGAGCAGCTCGCTGCGGGCCGCCTCCTCGAGGTCGCGCAGCGCATCAACCGCCTCGTCGGGCTCCATGCGGGCGACCAGGGCGGCGGCTTCCTCGGGGGGTGTCTCGCGCAGGAGGGCCTCGAGCTCCTCGGGGTCCATCTCCTCCAGGGCGTCCGCGGCCTGCTCGGGTTCGAGGCTGGCCAGCAGCTCCTGCCGGGCGTCGCGACCGAGGTCCTCCAGCAGGTCGGCCAGCTCGCCGGGGCGCAGCCGGCGCAGCTCGTTCTGGGAGGCTCGCAACGGGACGTGCCTGACCTCGCCGCCGAAGGGACGGATGGTCGCCCAGTCGATGACCTTGTCCGGTGTGGGAACGCCTCGCCATCGCTTCGGGCCCAACCGGCGCACCAGAGTCTGGGCGCTGACGTCCACGCCGACCAAGCGCAGCACCGGCCCGCTCGGCCCCGGGGTGGGGGCCAGGTAGAGGTCAGCCGGCCTGATCACCTTCACGCCGTCGAGATCCACGAGCTGGTGGTCGAGAACGTCGCGCGCCAGGAGGACCTCGCCTTCCCGGCGGGCGAACTCGAGCAGGTTCAGACGGGCCGAGCCGAGGCTGACCATGGAGCGCGATACCGACGCGACCTGGTCCATGGGCGCGAAGGCCCGGCGGCCCCCGATGCGTAACACGAGCCCGGTCACGGCCGGGTAGGCCTCGTCGCCGTCCCACCGGGCCACCACATCCGACACTCGCCCGAGCGGGTCGCCGGCCGGGTTGCAGACCGGGCTCCCGACCAACCCGGCCAGGGAGATGAGGCTGTCGCGAACCGACCTCACCGCGAGCAGCCGCTTGCGCCGCTGCCGCCGGGCGGTGTGGATGGGGCGCACCGGGTTGGCGATGAAACGAGGGCGTTGCAACATGGTTGATCACTGGCGACCGGTATCCAACGGCCGATCTGTGCTGCCGATCTCGGGTAGACGAACCGCGAGCGGTCGTCGGTGTCTCTAGTTTCCGGCTCTGGGTTCGACCCTTTGGCGATACGACCGCGCGACGGGGTGCGAATGTGGTCCATGCGGAGGACCGGGGGAACAAACTAGCGGACGTGCCATCATGGGCTCTCGCAAAACCCGCGAGAGGGAGAAGGCGGCGGCTCGTCCCATACCGTGGATGCGAGCGGCGAGGCGAGTCGGTCGGCGACGAGCCGCCGCCTTCTCCCCCCTCTAAGTAGTTTTGCGACAGCCCATCACGCGGGCTGGTTGATCAAGTGGGTCGCGGCGTTGGAGAGATGGCTCAGCAGCTGCAGCTCGTCGAGAGGTTGCAGCCCGGCGGCCCGGACGGCTTCGGACATGTGCTCCACCCAGGCGTCCCGTTCGGCCGTCCCGATCGAGAAACGAGCGTGGCGGAGGCGTAGCCGCGGCGCGCCCCTCGCTTCGTTGTAGTCCGGTGGGCCGCCCCAGAACTGGGCCAGGAACAGCTCCAGGTGCAGGCGGGCGGCCTCCAGCTCGTCTGGGTCGTCGGGGTACAGGCGGCGCAGCACGTCGTCGGCGGCGACGGCTTGGTAGAAACGATGGGTCAGGGCCTCGAAAAAGGGCCGTCCCCCCACGCGATCGAACAGGGTGGAGCTCTCCGGCATCCGTTACAGCATGACCGAAGCGGCCGGTTACCGGCGCGGCGCTGCGCCAGGGTCGAGGGCCCGCCGCCGGTTGGCACTTCGTACACTTGGTCCGTGCCAGCTCGCCGGCGACTTGGTATCGGCGCGTTCGCCGTCCTCGTAGCGGTGGTGGTTCTCCCGGTGGGAGCTTGTGGGAAGAGCTCGTCGGCGACGAGCCCAGCCGACGAGAACTACCTGTCCGAGCTGCACGGCGCGGCGCCCGATGTTGGCTCCTTCCGCTCGGACATCCAGCTCGTTCGCTTGGGCCACGCGGCATGCGACGGCTTGGCCGCCGGCGCTTCGTACGAGACAGTGGCCGACCGGCTGGCGCTCCAGGAGCAGCACCCGGCGTTGCCGTCGGCGGACCTGGGCGCAGTGATCACATCGGCTGCCGACAACATCTGCCCCCAGTACCACGACCGGGTTTCTTGACCCGGCGGTGCTTCAGCTTCCAGGCTGGCCGGGGATCCATGGCGTCACGAAGGTCGCAACGCGCTGTCCGAAGGCGATGTGGGTACCCGGTTTCAAAAGGCGCGGCTCGAAGGGCCGCAGCCGTTCCCAGTCGCCGGCGTCCGGTTCGTACACGCAGGTCCCGCCGGCCGAGGACCGGTCGGTCAGGAGGACGTCCCAATCGTGCAAGCGGATCTCGGCGTGGGTGGCCGACACGTCTTGGCCGCGCAGGGTGAGGGGGAGGGCCAAACCGCCCCGTACGGTCGGGTCCCGGCCCGGGTTCGACCCAACCAGGTAGCCGCGGTCGAGGCGGTAGATGTTGTGGTCGTCGACCACGAGGCATCCGAGCGCCGGACGGGTGCCGCTCACGCTGTAAGAGCCCTCGGCGGGGATGGCGGATCCGCACCGCACGCAGCCCGTCATGCCCGGCCGGTTGAGGTGGCCTCTGGGGCAAATGACCCCGGCTACCACCGGAGCCCCCGCGACCGCCCGGTCAGGTCCTCCGCCCACCGGCAGCGGGGGGTAGGGGATGCTGTGCTGGCGCACCTGAGGCGACCTCAGGTCGAGCGAACGCTGAGGTGCGGGCTGGGCTCCCGGCTCCTCTCCGGAGACGGACGCACCCGCTGTCGCTGTTGTCTCTTCTTCTGGGGGCCCTGTTTCTGGGGAGCCTGTTTCTGGGGGTCCTGTATCTGGGGCGTGCGACGTCTCGTCGGCGTCCGGGCTCATGGCGGCCGTGACGTCGACTGGCAGGCTCTGATCTGCAGGCCGGCCGACCGGGAGCACCGCCGTGGAGGAGTGGACCGTGTCTGTTCTGGCCCGGGCCGGGGTGGCCACGCCCGCGTCGGGTTCGGCGGCGACCCACACGGCCGGCAGCAGCAAGAAGCCGCCTCCTCGGACCACCCCGGCCTCCAGGTCCCAGATCGAGTCGGGCGACACAGCAGGAACCGGCGCCCCGGCGGGGGTTACGGCCAGGGAAGGTCGGGGCGACAAAGGGCACCGCAACCATCCCGGCCGGGGGTTGGGGCTCACCCACTGGGCACCGTCCCACACTTGCACCGGCCCGTGCAG
>JAFAWZ010000260.1 GCA_019241495.1 Acidimicrobiales bacterium
CGAGGAGCTGCGGGCCCGGCTGGCGGCTATCGGATAGGCCCTGGTGGATCGATACGCCCAGTGACGACTTGGCTGACAAGCCCCGGTTGGAACAGGCCGTGAGCCACGACGCCGGGGGTGGCGTCCAGGTAGGCCGAGAGGGCCGTCGGGTCGTCGAAGGGGTCGTACCAGTCCGCGATGACACCGCCGTCGGGGCTCGCCGGGGTGTCGGGCCGAACCTTGGCCCCGCCCAGGGCTCGCAGCGTCGAGCGCAGCCCGAACGAGAGCAGCTCGAGGGGGACGGGCGGTTCCAGGACCGGGACCAGCTTGTCCGAGGAGACGATCACCACGAAGCAGTCCGCCGACGCGGCCACGATCTTCTCCCGGGTATGAGCGCCACCTCCGCCTTTGATCAGCCACCTTTCGGGGGTCACCTGGTCCGCTCCGTCGATGGCCATGTCGAAGCGGTCGATGTGGCTGAACGGCTCCACCCGCAGGCCGAGAGACGTAGCCATGGTCTCGGTGCGGGGGGAGGTGGCGACGCAGCGGATGTCGAGGTCGCGGGCGGCCAGGGCGGTCAGTAGGTAGGTGACCGTGCTGCCGGTCCCGAGGCCCACGGTCATCCCGTTGCCCACCAACCCGGCGGCCGCTTCGGCGGCCGATCTCTTTTCCTGCTCGGCGCGGACCGTCAGGTCAGGCCAGCTTCGTGTGGGGCACCGATCGCACCTCACCGGTCGCTTGGATCTCGGTGACCGCTGGGACGGGGTCAGGGTCGGAAAAAAGGACACCGTCTCCGTAGTCGGCATCCCGACCCGTTGCGTCGGTGACCCACCACGAGGCCTCGAGGGCGATGCCGTTGGGGTCGGTGAAGTACACCGACCGAATGAAGCCGTGGTCCACCACGTCGGTGATCTCGCAGCCAGCCGCCT
The DNA here is from genome assembly GCA_019241495.1 of Acidimicrobiales bacterium. Classification (GTDB taxonomy): domain Bacteria; phylum Actinomycetota; class Acidimicrobiia; order Acidimicrobiales; family Palsa-688; genus JAFAWZ01. The sequence goes on from JAFAWZ010000260.1 coordinate 909, forward strand.
TGAGCCGGGCCCGCAGGCGGAGCAGGGCCTCCTCGTCGGGAAGGTTGAACGAGACGTGGTCGAACTGCACGGCTCGCTCGTCGGGTATCCCCGCCGGTTTGGCGAACGGCTTCAACGCCACGTCCCGGTACTCGAAGAACGCGATCGTGTTCTCCGGGCCGATCTCGAAGAAGTAGTGGCGGAACGACCGGTTGCCCAGGTGGGCGACCAGTCGGGCCCCGAGAACGCCGTGGTAGAAGCGGACGGTAGCGTCCATGTCGGTCGTCACCAGGGCCAGGTGGTTGATTCCCCTCCAACGGGGTAGTTCACCCTCGGACATGGTCCTATCCTATGACGGCTACTCGAAGAACTCAGGAGGATGGATGACTATTGAAGTTGGAGACCAGATCCCAGACGTCAAGGTTCAGGTCCCTGGCCCGAACGGTCCGGACGCGGCCCAGACCGGAGATCTCCTCGGGAAGGGAACCGTGGTGCTGTTCGGCCTCCCCGGTGCTTTCACCCCGACCTGCAGTGACTATCACCTGCCAGGGTTCGTGGTGCGGGCCGAGGACCTGAAGGGCAAGGGCGTCGACAAGATCTACTGCGTGTCGGTCAACGACGCGTTCGTGATGGCGGCGTGGGGCAAGGCCAACGAGGTCGAGGACAAGGTGGACCTGATCGCCGACGGTTCGGCGGTGCTCACCAAGGCGCTCGGGCTCGATGTCGATCTCACCGGCGGTGGCCTGGGCGTCCGCTCAAAGCGCTACGCCATGATCATCAAGGATGGGACGGTCACCCACCTGGCGGTGGAGGAAACCCTCGGCCTCGACGTCAGCAGCGCCGACGCGGTGCTCGCCGCTCTCTGAGCGGGCTGGTCCTCTGGGGCTTCAGTCCCTGGGGGTGAGTAGATAGGTCGACGAGGCCTTGGCGATCAGGCGGCCGGAAGTGTCGGTGACCTCGGCTTCGACGAAGGTGACCCGCTTCCCGCCGCCGATCACCCGGGCCGTGCAGGTGAGGGTCTCGCCGACGGTCGCCCCCCTGAGGAAGCTGATCTTCATCTCGGTGTTGGCCGTGTAGGCCTTTCGGCCTTGTAGGTTGGTCACCGTCGCGGTGGCCATGGACGAGTCGGCGAAGGCGGCCAGGAACCCGCCTTGCACCACTCCCATGGGATTGGCCATGGGCTCGCCCGGAGTCATGCGCCATACGGTGACGCCGGGGACGGATTTGTCCATGCAGACCATCCCGAGGGTCAGATCGGAGCTCGGCGGGACGCGGGGCCGCCCGTCGGGTGGGCTCACGCCCGCCAGGCGGGCCGGTCCCGCATCCCCGCCCACACCAGATCGGCCAGGTCGGTCGCCAGGCGGACCGCCTCACGGGGATCCAAGGGTCGCGCCCCCGCCGTGTCGATCCATCGCCGGGCGGTCACCTCGGCCAGCCCGACGATGGCAAAACCCACCAGATCCGGTTCCGAAGCTGTCGCAAAACTACTTCGAGGTGGGAGAAGGCGGCGGCTCGTCCCATCCCGTGGATGCGAGTGGAGAGGCGAGTCGGTCGACGACGAGTCGCCGCCTTCTCCCTCCCGCGGATTTTGCGACAGCTTCTCCGACACGTTGACCGCGGCTGCCATCTCTTCCTCCAACCGGCGGACCGGCCCGGCGAACTCCTCACTGAGGCGGGCTCCACTGCAGAGCATCAGCTGGAATGCGCTGGGCCGCTTGCAGACGAACTCGAAATAGGCCCGGAAGCCGGCCAGGACCCGGTGGTAGGGGCCGGTCCCGGCCTCCGCAGCCGACGTGACGGCGTGGATCAGGTCCCGGCCCACCGAGTCGAGCAGCTCCCGGAACAGCTGCTCCTTCGACTGGAAGTGCTGGTAGAGGACCGGCTTGGTGACCCCGGCGGCGATGGCGATGTCATCCATCGATGTCTCCCGGTAGCCGCCGGCCGCGAAGCGCTCGAGCGCCACCTCGAGCAGCTGTTGGCGACGGACCGAAGCGGGCAGGCGGGGACGGGTCTCGGTGGAACTGGCTCGAGTCACGGAGACAACATCCTGCCAGACGCTTCAGTTTCGCTTCGAAGCTTCCGATACCGGGTAGGAGGAGGTAGGCAGGCGAGGCAGGAAACAGGGCCCGGTGGTACAGAATTCTTGTGGTGTAAGGCCGACAAACCAATCCCCGGCTCCGGTGGTGTGCCGACCGCCCGAGCCGCTTCGCCCGGTCCCAGCTCAACGGGTCGCGACCAGCCTCCTCGCGGCCAAGGTGCGTCGCAGGCGTCACCGCTTGGCCCCGCCGGCCGGCCGCTGAGCCTCTCCCGGCAGGGGCCAGCCCGAAGCGTGGATCACCTCGGCTATCCGGGCCGGGAGGGTGGAGATGTCGAGGTGCTGGCGCACGACTTGGTGGTTGTGGTGCAGCAGCTCCGGGTCCGGGTGTCCCAGCCAGTGGGCCAGGCCGCCGGGCCGGCTCGCATCGAACCACTCGAACCCGAGCGCCCGTAGCTCGGCCGCCACCGGGTAGTCGCCCACCGCGACGGGGCGCTCGAAGATGGCCGCTTCGACCGGAGGGTTGCCGAACCCCTCCCAGGACGAGGGGAACACGACGGCATCGCATGCCGCGTAGGCGTGCTCGATCCCGCGCCATCCCTGCATGGGGGCGACCGGCCCGCGCTGGGTTGGCACCGAGGCTCTCGCCAGCATGGAGGCGAGGACCTCTTCGTAGCCCTCTTCGGCCGGGCCGAGGATCCAGTACATGGCATCGAGGGACTCGGCCAGGGCCACGCCGGCGTCGACCCGTTTGCGGGGGATGGCCCGTGTCGGCTGGAGCACGACCAGCCGGTCGTCGGCCACCCGCAAGGAGTTGCGTGCGGTGCGCCGGTCGCCGGGCGGGGGGTCGGGGTCGAACGCGTTGCGCACCACGACGGCGGATATCCCGTGCTGGGCCAGCTCGGTGGCAGACAGCTCGTTGATGGTGACGTGCGCCCATGCCGGGTCGTCTGGGGGAGGGGGAGAGGTCAGGAACTGCGGTCTCTGCCACGGGAGGTCGTGATGTCGCATGATGGCGGGCCGGCCGCGCAGCGTTTCGGCCACCGCTTCGGCGGCCGGCGGGTTCAACGGCAGCGAGCAGAGGTTCTCCACCACCACCAAGTCGGCGTCGCCGAGAGCCCGGACCAGGCCATCGCGATCCGGGGCGCCGGCTGGTCGCCCGGTGAGCCACTCCCCGGCTCCGAGCCCGGGTACGGTCACGTCGACGGGGCCTTCCCCCGCGAGAGTGCGCACCTGGTAGCCCAGCCGGCGCAGGGCGTCCTGCCACTTGGCGGCCTCGATGGACACACCGTCGGCGCCGCCCAACCGGAACGACAACGAGACCGCTATCACAGCTCGCTCACCGGGGGGTGGCGACCTGCCTGCGGGGCCGGGCAGGCGGCCGCAGCCACCCGAACATGGCCACGCCGGCGCCGAGGGAGATGGCCACATCGCCGGGGGAGGAGATCTCCGAAACGACCGGGATATTGATGACATCGGCCAACCCGGCCAGATGATCTCCAGCCGCCAGGGCGTGATGCGCGGGGCGGCCGCCAGCTCCCGCAGGCAACCCTTTGACCGGCATGCCTCCATCCGTCACCACTACTGTCATGTTCGCGAGCAGGCCCACCACGACGAGCACCATTCCCGCCCGCCGGCGTTCGAGCACGGCGGCACCGATCAGCAGCAGATAACCGGCCACGATCGCGCCCAGCCAGCGTCCGCCTACGGTCTCGCACCCCACGCCGGCGGCCAGCAGCACGAGTGTGGCGACGGGAGGGCGGATGCCGGCCGGCGGGCGCCTCCCGGTCAGCAGAGCCAGCCCGGCCCCGCCGACGACAGCCATGATCACGAGCACCACCGGGGCAGAACCTACCCGGGCGAGACCGCCCACCCCGGGACCGATGCCATCATTGGGGCCAGGCCATGAACGGCAACCAGCTCATACTCCACTCGCCCGCCGGTTTCGTCGTGGCGTTCGGCGCCGGGATCCTGTCGTTCCTGTCCCCATGCGTGCTCCCCCTTGTCCCGTCGTACCTGTCGATGATGTCGGGCGTCAGCACCGCCGACCTGGCTTCGGCCTCCCGCCCCGACCAGAGACGGCTGATCCGGGCCACGTTGCTCTTCGTCGCCGGCTTCACGATCGTCTTCGCCGCGCTGGAGGCCGGCGCCTCTGGGCTTGGCCAGACCCTGAAGGCCCACCAGGTCGGGCTGAACCGGGCGGCCGGGGCACTGATCGTCCTGGGAGGCCTGGTCGTGGCCGGGGTCCTGCGGCCCGGTTGGGTCATCCGGGAGCGGCGTGCCCACGTCTCGCCTGCCCGACTGGGGGAGTGGTCCGCACCTGTGATGGGCATGGCCTTCGCGTTCGGGTGGACGCCGTGCATCGGGCCGCTGCTCGGGGCGGTCCTCACCCTGGCCAGCGCGCCCAACACGCTCGGGCGGGGGGAGGCCATGCTCGTCGCTTATTCGTTCGGCCTCGGTGTGCCGTTCATCGTGGCCGGGGTGGCGTTCGGCCGTCTGGCCGGTGTGTTGAGGTTCGCCCGAACCCATGCCCGGGCCATAAATTTGACCTCCGGCCTGCTCCTCTCCGGTCTCGGCGTCCTGCTGCTCACGGGCAACCTCCACCTGCTGTCCACCGCCTTTTCCGATGTGCTGCGAACCCTCGGTCTGGGCAGCCTGTCGACGGTCTAGACGGCAGGCCCGGATGGCGTCGAAGGCCAGGTCGTCGCTACCGTTGGGGCGGTCGTCATGGACCAGGTGATCTGTCTTCGTTCTGCTGTCGCGTTGGTCGGCCGCTTCCCGGTCCTGGCCGGCGTCGACCTCGACGTGGCCCGGGGCGAAGTCGTGCTGATCCAGGGCCCGAACGGGGCGGGAAAGACCAGCCTCCTGCGCGCCTGTGCCGGTCTATTACGGGTCGTCGGGGGCTCGGCGGTCGTCCTCGGCCAGGATCTGGTGCGTGACCAGCGGGCGGTCCGGCGCCGGGTCGGCCTGTTCGGGCACCAGACCGCCCTGTACGACGAGATGACCGCGCTCGACAACGTCCGGTTCGGTTTGAAGGCGTCGGGTTGTTCCGTCGGCGGGGCGGAACCGGCCATGGACCTCCTCGGACTGGGCGGCCGCCTGGCCGGGGTCCGGGTGGCATCCTTGTCGGCCGGCCAGCGGCGGAGGGTCGCGCTGGCCATCCTGGTAGCCCGAGACCCTGAGCTGTGGCTCCTCGACGAGCCGCACGCCGGGCTCGATGCCGACCACCGCAGCCTGCTCGACCGGCTGATCGCAGAGGCAGCCGCGAGGGGATCCACCGTCGTCATGGCATCCCACGAAGCGGAGCGGGCCGGCCCGCTCGCGGGGCGCCACGTCACCGTCGCGGGGGGTGTGGTCACGGCCATCTCGGCCGGCGCCCCTGCCCGGCCGAGCCCGCTGGAGCAACCGGAGATGACCCAAAGTGTGGCGTGACGCAGTCGTAGTCGGGGCCAAGGACCTGCGGGTCGAGATCCACAGCCGGGTCGCCACCGCCCAGGTTGCGCCCTACGCCGTCTTGGTTCTGCTCCTGTTCGGGCTGGCCTTCGACCAGGACCACGCCGTGCTGACCAAGACGGCGCCCGGCCTGTTCTGGATCGCCGTCCTGTTGTGCTGCCTGCTGGCCGTGCAGCGCAGCTACGCCATCGAGTCGGCCGACGGGGCGCGCGACGGACTTCGCCTCTCGGGCCTCGACCCGGCCGGGATCTTCCTCGGCAAGGCGGCAGCGGTCGCCGTGCAGCTACTCGTCCTGGAGACTTTGTTGGGGTTGGGGGTCGTGGTGTTGTTCGGCACCCGGCTGCACGACCCGGCCCTCCTCGTGTTGAGCGGCCTGAGCGCCAGCGTGGGACTGGCCGCGGCAGGCACCG